>NZ_LSIX01000725.1:0-3516 GCF_001556475.1 Methylobacterium sp. CCH5-D2
GGCTCGGCCGGTCTCCCCGGCAGGTCCGTCCGCGACGCCCCTCCCTGATCGGTCCCCCCCGCATGACCGCCGACGTGAGAACGGCGACGCCGGCCGCCCCGAACTGCACCGCGGCAACGGACGGACCTTCGTCGCGCTCGCGGTGGCCGCCGCCATCCCCGTGCTGCTGCTCAGTGGCTGGGTGGCGACGCTCATGGCGCAGCAGCAACGCGGACTGACCAGGAGCGCCGCCGTGGCGAGCGCAGGCCGGGTGGCCGAGCGCGTCGCCTCCGACATCGCGACGCAGGTCGCGGTCCTTCGAGCCGAGGCCGCCTCGGCGAGCCTCGACCGGCCGGACCTCGCCGCCTTCTACGCCGAGGCCGAGCGGCTGAGGCAGGAGCACCCGCTCTGGGAGACCGTCGAACTCGCCGGCCCTGACGGCGTGCAGGTCGTGAACCTGCTCCGCTCCCTCGACGACGAACTCGGACCCACCGCCGACCGTGCGAGCTTCGATACGCTGGTTCGGACGAGGCGGCCGGCGGTCGGCGGGATCGGGCCGGTCGGGGCGATCTCGGGCAAGCGCCTCATCGCGCTGCGGGTGCCGGTCGTCCGGGACGGGAACCTCCGCCATGTCCTCTCGGTCGGCCTCGCCACGAACGCGGTCAGCTCGATTCTTCGCGACGCGGGCGCGCCGGAGGGTTGGGTCGGCACCATCGTCGATGCGGCGGGCAACACCATCGCCCGTACGCGGGCCGAGGCGGAGGAACTCGGCCATCCGGCCAGCGCCGCCCTGCAGGCGGCCATCCGGCGGGCGCCGCAAGGTTTCTATACCGGCTCCACCTTGGAGGGGCCGCATATCGAGGTCGTCTACCGCACGCTGAAGGACACCGGCGGCTGGTCGGTGCATTTCGGCCTGCCGGTCGCCACGCTGAACGCGCCGGTCTCGCGCTCCTACCTCGTGCTGGCCGGTGGAAGCGTGCTGAGCATCGGCCTCGGCCTCGCGCTCGTCGGCCTGGTCGGTCGCGACATGGCCCAACGCCGGGCGGGCGAGCAGGCGCGCTTCGCCCTTGCGCTGCGGTCGAGCGAGGAGCAGGGCGCGGTCGCCGCCGAGGCCGCCGAGCTCGGCACCCTGCGATGGGATACGGTCGAGGAGACCGTGACGGCTTCCCGGCGCGCCGCCGAGTTCCTGGGTTGGGAGAGGGAGGTGCCGGAAGGGCGCGAGATGACTGTGGATGCCGACATCGCCTTTCTGGCGATCGACACCGGCGACCGCGAGCGGCTGGCGGCGGAACTGCGGCGAAGTCTCGCCGAGGGCGTGCCCCTCGACGTGGAGTTCCGGGTCTCGCACGGGACCACGGAGCCGCGGTGGGTGCGCCTGACCGGGCGCGTACCCCGGCTTCGGAAGGAGGACCCCGCCGACCTCGTCTACGGCGTGGTTTCGGACGTCGGACCGCGCAAGCGCGCCGAGGCAGAGCGGCTCGACCTGCTGCGCCGCCTCGGCGAGGCACAGGAGAACGAGCAGCGCCGCATCGCCCGGGAACTGCACGACGGGGTCGGCCAGACGGTGACCGGCCTGTCGCTCGGCCTCAAGGGGCTGGAACGGCTGCTCGACGCGCAGGGGGGCTCGGCTGAGGCCGGACGGCAGATCCAGTGGCTGCAGCGCCTCGCCGGCGAGGTCGGGCGCGACATCCATCGCGCCGCCGTCGACCTGCGCCCGACCGCCCTGGACGACCTCGGGCTGCGCGAGGCGCTGGCGACGCTGCTGCGCGAGTGGGGCCAGCGCCACGGCATCCGGTCCGACCTGGAGTTCGTCGGCGACGCCTCCCGCCTGCCACCGGCCGTCGAGAGCGCGGTCTACCGGATCGTGCAGGAGGCGCTCACCAACGTCCTCAAGCATGCGCACGCGGCCACCGTCAGCGTCTGCGTCGACCGTCGGCCGGACGAGATCCAGGTCATCATTGAGGACGACGGTGTCGGCTTCGAACCGGGCCCTGCCGCGTCCGTGGGGCGCACGCCGACCGAGCCGCGGCTGGGTCTCTCGGGCATCCGCGAGCGTTTGGCCCTCCTGAACGGCACGCTTTCGCTGGAAGCGCCCCCGGGCGTCGGTACCACGCTGTTCGTCCGCATCCCGGTGGCGCCGGCCGCCTGACCCACGAGAGGGACCAGAATGGACCGTATCCGCGTCGTCCTGGCCGACGACCATCCGGTCGTCCTCGCGGGCATCCGAACACTGCTCAACGCCGACCCCGAGGTCGAGCTGGTCGGGGAGGCCACCGACGGCTGCGAGGCATTGCCGATGATCCGCGCCGCCGCACCCGACGTCGCCGTGGTCGACGTTTCGATGCCCGGCCTGAACGGCCTCGAACTGACGGAGCGGGTGACGGGCGAGTGCCCCGGCACCCGGGTGCTGGTGCTGACGGTCCACGAGGACGCCGCCTACGTCCAGCCGCTGATGAGGGCCGGCGCGCGCGGCTACCTCCTCAAGCGCTCGGCCGCGGACGACCTGCTCCGGGCGGTCCGGGCGGTGGCCTCCGGCGGCGTCTACCTCGATCCGTCCATCGCCGGTCACGCCCTGGCGGAAACATCCGGCTCGGACGGGCGCCCGGGCACGGCGGAGGGGCGCGAGCCGCTGAGCCCGCGCGAGGCCGAGACCCTACGGCTGATCGCGCAAGGCTTCAGCAACAAGGAGATCGCGCGGCGCATCGACGTCAGCGTGAAGTCGGTCGAGACCTACAAGGCGCGGGCCGCCGAGAAGCTCGGGCTGAGGACCCGTGCCGAGATCATCCGCTACGGCGCCGCACACGGCTGGTTCGACGCCCTGGCCTTGCGGTAGCACCGTCCCTATCACCTCGCCACGAACCGCCCGGACCTGCGACCGACCGCTCCCCGGCAATCAACGGTTCCTTGCGTCGCGCGCCTTCGATGGGGCGGGCGTACCCGGGACCGACGAGCCCCTCCTCGTGATGATCGGAGGCGTCCCGACCGCGCTGGGCTTTGCCTTGGGCAGGGTGCGGTCCTTCGTGAGTGCCCGCGCGCGATCCACCGGCCCCCCGCCCTGAGCGTCGGCCGGCTGCGGCACCAAGCCTCCTGCGAAACCCAGCGGCGGGATGATCACGAGCGCGCCTGCCAGGGTCGAAACATATCTCGGCTTGTCGATCATCGGATCCTCGTCATGCGCGGTCCCTCGCTCAACTTGTACGGCCGTCGCTTGATCCTGACGAATCGACCCGTAAGCGCCACGCTCCTCATCGACCGAGCGTCCAACGCTGGTTCACCCGACGGATCGACCCGCTCCGGTCCTTACCCTGACGAAGCGGGCGTGCCGCTCCTCAAGGTCGGCGAGGTCGCTCGGGTCGGCGACGTCGCGCCGCGCAGCAGCCAGGACGAGGTCGGCATGCCGCCCGAGCTCGGACAGCCGTGTCGTCAGCCGTTCGACCTCCGCGGCGCGGATCAGGACGTCCAGCATCCGCGCGAGCACGTGCACCGAGCCGGCGGCGTTCTGGCGGATCATGTGGAACATCGCGTCGCACAGGCCGT
>NZ_LSIX01000726.1:0-18543 GCF_001556475.1 Methylobacterium sp. CCH5-D2
TGATGCTGGCGACGTCGATGCCGAAGAAGCCGGAGAACAGGCCGACCGCGAACCCGATGCCGAGCAGCCAGGGCAGGAGTACCGGGGCGTTGGCCTTCGTCAGGCGCACCTCGGGGTCGCCGTCACCGCGCCGCTTGCGCAGCATCAGGCCCCCGACCACGAGCATCACGACACCGAACAGGGCCAGGAGGCTCTGCCCGTCGACCGCCTTCGCAGCGACCGAGCCGGCCAGCGCGCCGAGGACGCCGGCGACCGAGAATGCCGCCGCGCAGCGCCACTTCACGTTCCCCGCCCGCCATTGCGGGACGAGGTTGCCGGCCGCGCTGACCGACACCGCCAGGGCGCTGGTGCCGATCGCCACGTGTGGCGAGGACACGCCGACGACGTAGGTCAGGAGCGGGACCGCCAGGATCGAGCCGCCCCCGCCGACGAGACCGAGGATCAGGCCGACGACCCCGCCCGAGCCGGCCGCGAGGCCGGATGTCAGCAGGCCGGGCGTCATGCGTCGGCTCCCTGGACCGCCGGCTTCGGGGCTGCCGCCGGAAGAAGGTGAAACGCCAGCATCCCGACGACCATGGCGACGACGAAGGTCACAGCTTGCGCCGGTGCGACCGTCAGCAGGGTGAGGGCGGGCCCCGGGCACAGGCCGGCGAGGCCCCAGCCGAGACCGAACACCGCGGCGCCGGCGATCAGGCGCGGGTCGAGGTCGCGCCGGGTCGGGATCTCAAGCCGGGAGGCGAGCAACGGCCGCCCACGGCGCCGCGCCACGAAATAGCCCGTCGCCGAGACCGCGACGGCGCCAGCCATCACGAAGGCGAGGCTCGGGTCCCAGCGCCCGGTCACGTCGAGGAAGGCGAGAACCTTGGCCGGATCAGCCATGCCGGAGACGAGGAGGCCGAGGCCGAACAGGAGACCGACGGCGAAGGCGGAGGCGGTCTTGGCCATGGCTCAGGCTCCGACGAGATGGCGCACGACGAGGACGGTCAGGATGGCGACGGCCATGAAGGTGCCGGTGGCGACCACGGAGCGGGGCGAGCCACGGCCGATGCCGCAGACACCGTGGCCGCTCGTGCAGCCGGCACCGAGGCGCGATCCGAACCCGACCAGCAGACCGGCGACCACGAGCAGCGGGAACGAGGCATCCACCGTCAGCGGCGGCAGGCTGCCACCCAGGCCGGCGTAGGCGAACGGCGCCAGGACGAGTCCTGCCACGAAGGCGGCGCGCCAGCCCGTCTCGCGAGATGGCGGGGTTAGGAGGCCGCCGAGAATGCCGCTGATGCCGGCGATCCGTCCGTTGAGGAGCAGGAACAGGGCCGCGGAGGTGCCGATCAAGGCACCGCCGGCGAGGGCGCTGACAGGCGTGAAGCCGTCCATGGTGGTCGCTCCCAAACGGTGGTCCGGGGGATGCCCGGCGGGGCGCAAGGGACGTCCTCCCCTGCCAAACCAGAACATTAGATAACTCTTATTTAGCATCATCTAATGGAATGGCAAGCGTGAAACCGACGGCCTGGATTGGGACGCGCAGAGGGGGTGCGGTGGCGCACGGGCGCCTTCGCCTTTGGGCGGACGCCATCGTTGGCGTGGCATCGATGCCGACGGGAGGCTCGCCGTCTCCCGTTCGACCAACTCAGGGATGGATGTAGGCGAACCCCATGCCCTGCAGCCGCGCCAGTTCGGCGACACCGCTCGGCACCACTTCGTCCTCGGTGACGCCGTAGAGCGTGTTGCGGTCGATCTTCCGCTCGCGCAGGGTATGGCCGCAGACGAGGAACCGAACGCCCATCCCCTTGAGGGCATCGATACGGGCGGCGAGCTCCCTGTCGCTCGCGGCCGACTGGAAGAGCCCGACCCCGTCGCCGTGGCTCACCACGCGGATCTCAACGTGGGTCTTGCCCACGGTCTCGACGTGGTTGCGCAGATTGCCGAGCAGGCGCTTGAAGTAGGCGGCTCCGTCGGGGCCGCCGTCGTTGTGGTAGACCACCTTCTGGTCGGCGTAGTACCCGGCCGGCGCTTCCGGGCCGGCATGGGCGGCCCCTACGCCCAGGGTCGCAAGCACGACCGCGATCATCAGGCTCCTAAAGACCGTCATCGTCCGCCTCCCCGTCATAGGCCGGAGGCTCGGGTGCTTCCGACGCGCTGCGCGATAGGTTGTCGAGCCCCGCATGATCGAGGCCGTCGTCCGGCTTCGGTCCGGAGGATGCGCCGTTCCCGAGGCTGCCCGTCGTCTCCGGCGCTTTTGGCCGTGCGGCGTGGACGGTGCCTCGGGACCCGAGCACCACCACCTTCGTGCCGGTGGGGACGCGCCGGTGCAGGTCGATCACGTCCTGGTTCAGCATGCGGATGCATCCCGAGGACACCGCCTCGCCGATGCTCGATGGTTCCGTCGTGCCGTGGATACGGTACAGCGTGTCCTTGCCGTCCTTGAACAGGTAGAGCGCCCTGGCGCCGAGCGGGTTCCTGTCGCCGCCCGGCATGCCGCCGGCCCAGCGCCCGTTCCGCTCCGGATCACGCCGGAGCATGTCGGGCGTCGGCGTCCAGCGCGGCCAGGACGCCTTGCGCGCCACGGTCGCCTCGCCGGTGAACTCGAATCCGGCCTTGCCCACCCCGACCGCGTAGCGCATCGCCTTGCCGCCCTCCATGACGAGGAAGAGGAAGCGTTTGTATGGATCGACGACGAGGGTGCCGGGCAGCTCCTTTGACGGGTAGTCGACCAACTGGCGGACGTTGCGAGCCTTGAGGTCGCGCGGGTCGACCGCCTCGACCGGGAAGGGTTCGTCCGTGACGGCGGCGTACCGGCGCAAGACCTCCGGGGTGATCTGCGGCCGGGCTTCCGCGACGGGGGCCGGAGCCCCCTGCGAGGTCGAGCAGGCGCCGAGCGCCGAGGCGAGCGCGATCAACGTCGTAAGGCGGAGGGGCCGCGGCATCACGAGCGACCCCGCGCTCGGGCCTGGGCGACTGCCTGCCTGAAGCCGTCGTAATCGAGCGCCGCCGCGACCTTGAGTTGGCCAATCAGGAAGACCGGCGTTCCCTGGAGCCCCAGGGCGTCCGCCTGGTCGAGGTTGCGCTGGAGCAGGGCCGCGATCTCGGCCTGGTGCGCCTTCCGGTCCTCTTCCAGGCGGGCGACGTCGACGCCCGAGGCGGCCACCGCCTCCAGCATCCGCTCCTTCGGGATCTTGCGGCCCGGAATCCCCATGAGCGCGCGGTGCACTTCGTCGTAGCGGCCCTGGTACTTCGCCGCGAGGGCGAGTTGGGCGCCGTAGACGGAGGCGTCGCCGAGGATCGGCCAGTCCTTGTGGACGAGGCGGATGCGCCCGTCCGCCTTCACCAGACGGATGAGGTCGGGCTCGGCCTTCTTGCAGAAGGGGCAGTTGTAATCGAGGAAGGCGACGATGGTCAGGTCGCCCTTCGGGTTGCCCGAGACCGGCACCTCCGGGTCGTTGAGGATGGCGTTGGGGTCGACGCCCTGGGCGAAGGCCTCCTCGATGGGGGGCGCCAGCGACAACAGGGCAGGCGCGAGCGCGACGGCGGGCATAAGGGCGAGCAGGGTCCTGCGGTCCATGGTGGTCTCCGTGAAACTTGGTTTGTCGAAAAGGGGGGCTCAGGCGCCGACGAGGGCGAGGCGGCGCTTCAGGTCCTCGACCGTGAGTTCGCCCTCGGTGCGGGCCTCGCGGACCTCGCCGCCGTCGGGGCGCATCAGGATGAGGGTCGGCGGTCCGACCACCTCGAAGCGCCGCATCAGGGCGCGGGTGGCGTCGTCGTCGCGGGTGACGTCGGCGCGGATGACCGAGACGGCCCTCAGCCTCGCCCGGATGCCGGGGTCAGCCAGGACCGTCCGTTCGTTGGTCTTGCAGACGCTGCACCAGTCGGCGGCGAACTCGACGAGCACCGGCTTGCCCGCGGCACGGGCCGCCGCGAGGGCGGCCTCGAAAGCCGGGACGGAGGAGACAGACCGGCTCTCCTCGACGTGAACCGCTCGCGACGGGCCGAAGCCTGCGAGCGGCCGGAGCGGGTCGGTCCCGCCGCCCGCGGCGCCGACGACGAGGGCGCAGCCGTAGGTCACGGCAACGATACCGGCGACCTTGCTTAGCCGGCCCGCGGCACCCGCCCTGAGGACGTCGAACGCCCCGACGAACACGCCGACGCCGATCGCCAGCGCGCCCCAGAGCACGAGGGAGACCTCGGACGGCACGAGGCGCGAAACCATGGTGATGGCCAACGCGAGGAAGACTACGCCGAAGGCCTGCTTGGCCGCGACCAGCCAAGGGCCTGACTTCGGCAGGATACCCGCCCCGAACGTCCCGAATGCGATCAGCGGCAGGCCCATGCCGAGGCCGAGCGCGAACAGGGCGGCGGCGCCGCGCGCCACGTCGCCGGTCTGGGCGACATAGAGGAGGGCCGCGGCGAGTGGCGGCGTCACGCAGGGCCCGACGATCAGGGCGGAGGTGAAGCCCATGACAGCGGCGGCGCCGAGCGCGCCAAGCTTGCCTCCGTTCAGGCGTGACAGCCGGCCGGCGACGCCGGACGGCAGCGCCAGGTCGAACACGCCGAACATCGACAGGGCCAGGGCGGCGAAGGCTGCGGCGAGCAGTCCAAGCGCGGCGGGAGTCTGGAGTGCGTTTTGAAGGTTGCGCCCGGACCATGCCGCCGCCACGCCGAGCGTCCCGTAGGCCAGCGCCATCGCGATCACGTATGTGCCGGAGAGTACGAAACCTCGTCCGGCCGAGAGCCGCTCCCCGGACCGGGCCAGCATGCCGGCCAGCACCGGGACCATCGGGAGCAGGCACGGGGTGAAGGCCAGGAGCAGGCCGAGCCCGAGGAAGGTCGCCAGGACGCCCGCGAGATGGCCCGAGAGCAGGCCGCTCGCGGGCTCGGCCTGCGCGTCCGTGGCCGGCGTCGCGGCGGTCGCGGTCGCCTGCGGACCTAGCGCGGGGACCTCGATGACCTTGTTGATCGGCGGGTAGCAGATGCCCTTCTCGGCACAGCCCTGATAGGTGACGCGCACCTCGCGCACCCCCGCGAGAGCCGCACCCGGCACGATGGCCTCCGTCGCGCCGTGATAGACTTCCGTCGGCCCGAAGTTGGGGTCATCCTTGGTCTCGCCGAGCTGGGTGCTGACAGGAAGCTCCCTGCCGCTCGCGTCGGTGGCGGCGATCTTGTCACGGTAGAGGTAGGTGCCGGGGGCGATGGTCCATCGCAGGCGCAGCGAGAGGTCTGGGTCGCGAGCCGCATCGACGGTGAAGGGCGTCGGCCGCGCACCGGGCTCGCGGCACTGCCCCGGTGACCACAGCGAGGAGCCGGTCCAGAGCAGGGCAGCGAGGATAAGGTGGGTGAAAACGTTCGGCATGGGCAGGGTCCGGGATCGGATCGGCCCGCCGCGGGTCGGAAACGCAGCTTAAGCCAGGCTTAAGCGGGGCCCGGAGGATGGGGGCCGTAAAGGGAGACACGCATGCGCATCCTCGTCGTCGAGGACGACACCATCCTGTCGGACGGTCTCAGGGCTGGTTTGGGCCTGGGCGGGGCGACGGTCGATTGCGTCGCAACCTGCGCCGACGCCGAGGCGGCGCTCGCCACGAGCGCGTTCTCGGCCATCGTGCTCGACCTGATGCTGCCCGACGGCTCCGGCCTCGACGTGTTGCGGGGGCTTCGCCGCCGGAACGACCGGACGCCGGTCGTCCTGCTGACGGCCCGGGACGCCGTGACCGACCGGATCGCCGGGCTCGACGATGGCGCCGACGACTACCTCGGCAAGCCCTTCGACCTCGACGAGCTCTCCGCCCGCATCCGTGCCGTCGTCCGGAGGGCCTCGGGTCGGGCCGCCGCGCTCCTGGAGCACGGCGGAATTCGGCTCGACCCCGGCAGCCTTGCCGTCACCGTCGACGGTGTGCCGGTCGCCGTCTCCCGGCGCGAGGTCATGGTTCTGGCGGCCCTCATGGAACGACCTAACGTGCTTCGCTCCAAGGTCGAACTGGAGGAGCGGCTCTACGGCTGGCAGGAGGAGGTCGAGAGCAACGCGGTCGAGGTCCACGTGCACAACCTGCGTGCCAAGATCGGCAAGCACGCCATCGAGACGGTCCGAGGTCTCGGATACCGGATGAGGGCACTCGCATGAGGTCGCTACGCGTCAGGCTTTTCGCCATCCTCGTCCTCGCCACCGGCCTGATCTGGCTCAGCGCGGTCGCCTGGATCTATCTCGGCTCGAAGCGCGAGGTGGAGCAGGTCCTCGACAACCGCCTGCAGGAAGCCGCCCGCATGGTCAGTTCCCTGGTGGGTGCGGTTGGGAGCGCTGGCCCGGACGGGGCACCCCGAACCTTCCCGGCCCCGACGGCCTACGAGCGGCAGCTTTCTTGCCAGATCTGGTCGCTCGACGGGCGCATGGTAGCGCGGTCGACCGGGGCCCCGGAGCGCCGCCTGACCGACGCGCCGGCCGGCTTCTCGCAGCGCGAGGTCGACGGCGAGACCTGGCGGGTGTTCACCGTGGAGGATGCCGAGAGAGGTGTGCGGGTCATGGTGGGTGATCGTCTTGGCCTCCGCGAGCGCCTCGTCACTGACCTCATCATGGGCCTGGTCACACCCGCCATCCTGATGGTTCCGTTGCTCGGCATGCTGATCTGGGCGAGCCTCGGTCGGGGCTTGCGTCCCTTGCGGCTGATGGCGCGGGACCTCGCGGGTCGCGGCGCCGACGACATGAGTGCGATCGACACAAATCGGACGCCGGCGGAGGTGCGTCCCCTGGCAGACGCCCTGAACGGGCTGTTCCTCAAGGTCGAATCGGCCCGCCGGCACGAACGGGAAGTGACGGCCTTCGCCGCGCATGAACTGCGAACACCGCTCGCCGGCCTCAAGGTCCAGGCCCAGGTCGCCATGGCCGCCACCGACCCGGACGTGGCGAAGGCGGCGCTGAGACAGATCCTTGCGGCCGTCGACCGGACCACGCGCCTCGTCCGCCAGTTGCTCGACGCCGCCCAGCTCGATGCCGCAGGGGAGGCGCCCTCCCTGGCGGAGGTCGACGTCGGCGCACTGGTGACGGAGACCGTGGAGGGGATGCGGACGCCTCCCGGGGTCCGGACCCAAATCGATCCGGGGCTACGGGGCTACACGCTGCTGGCCGACCCGGAAGGCCTGCGCCTCGCCGTCCGAAATCTGCACGAGAACGCCGTGCAGCACATGGTGACCGGCACGGTGGCTTGGGGCGCGCGGCCGCATGGCGAGGGCATCGTCGTTCGCGACGAGGGACCGGGCATTCCGGAGGAGGAACTGCCCCACGTCACGACACGGTTCTTCCGTGGGCGACACAAGAGCGAGACGGGTAGCGGTCTCGGCCTCGCCATCGCCGAGATGGCGTCCCGCCGGAGTGGCCTGAGCCTGCGGCTGCGCAACCGGACGGATCGCCCGGGGCTTGAGGCGGAGATCCTCCCGGGCTGAGACCGGTCAGCCGAGCTCCGGGCAGAAGATGTCCTTGAGGGTCGCCAGCACCCGCGCGGCCCTGGGGTCCTCAAGGCGGTAGTGGATCGTCTGGCTCTCGCGCCGGAACGCGACCAACCCATCCTCGCGCAGCTTGGCGAGGTGCTGCGACAGGGCCGATTGGCTGAGCTCGACCTCCCCGGCGAGGCTGGTCACGTCCATCTCGCCGCGGGCGACCAGCAGGCACAGGATGAGCAACCGCTTCTCGTTGGCGAGGAGGCGGAGCAGGCGGGCCGCGTCGGCGGCCTTGTCCTGCAGGCGCATCAGGTCGGTCGGAGTCGCTACGTCCATCGGTCCGTATCCCAGAATGTCAGCCTTATCTTATTTAGGCGATCCTAATATAAAATCAGGGGCTGTGCTCCTTCTTTGCCCACTCCGCGGCTTCGCCCAGGAGGTCATCAAAGGCTTTTCCTGGTGCCGCCTTGCTGCCATCGTCCCCGAGGTAATCGGGCGCAGGCGCGGAAGGAGTGATCTGCGTCGGTCGCAAAGGCCAAGGGCCGCCATTGTATTGGCGGCCCCCTTTTGCTCTGGATTGCTCCGGTGCGGTACTAAGGGGTGGGAAAGCGGAGATATTGCGTCGGCCATTACCGGGACGGTGTCCGGCAACCACCAGGCGGAAAAAATATCCCCGCTCGGGGAAGGCATGCCCCCGGTCGACGGCCCGCAGGGCTAAGCGCGGGCCCGGCATCCACCCGGACATGACGCTTTCGCGCGGCACCGGCCGCTCCGGAGACGGCTATGTACCACCGTCGCCCAGGCCGCCTCGATACTTGGGCCGGATGGGACCGGCGGCCGACTCAACCCACATCGCGCACCATGGGCCGCCCCGCTTCCGACACGCGGATCGCCCTTGAGGTCGGCGCGGCGGTGCCAAGCCTGCCCGCGGTTTCCTCCACCCGCCAGCGAAGGATTGCCGGAGCAGGGGCAAGGATTGCGTCGTTGCTCCTTCCGTCGCCTCTTTGATCGGGCATTCTGTATAAGTGACTGCCTGGATTGAGCTTTTTCATATTTCAAGATCAAATCCGAAAGAATAGGCTATTCAATCCTTGGAATGCTTCGACGCCACTCTGATATCCTGCTTCAATCGAGCATCATCTCGCGATCATGCCAGATCGCAGGCCGATCCTGCAGTAAAAGGCGGTGGTCAGACTTGACTCCCAGGGCCGTGCTCGCGGTACAAGGCGCTGCCCGGGCCGCGTCGGCCCGAGCCGACCAGGAGTAAGGGAATGAAAGTTCCGGAACCGCCGTCGCGCAGGTAGGCGTGTGCGGGTAGCCGCCCACACACGCCTCCTTGCGATCCATCGACCGGGGTGCGCCCTCACGAGGCCAAAGGCACCCCGGTCAGCAACCCCGAACCGCCGAGGGCGGAAACGGGCGCTTCGGCGCATGGGCAGTGGATTCGCATCTCCCACCGCCCTTGGCAAGAGTCCCCGTTCCGCTCCGGCTCGAACGACGCCAGCCGCCAGGCATCGACCGGCTGTGCGTCGCCAGCGCGGAGCTGTCATTGAACACGAAGCATGATCGAGATCCCGCACGCGAAGCGCGGGAGACGCCCGGTGACGCGGGCGCGTCGGCCGTCGGCCCGGGGGTGCCCGAACCCTTGTATCCGCCGACGAAGATTGCCGGGGCCGACCTGATGGTCGTCGGCCTCGCCTACCGGTCCGACGAGTGGATCGAGTTCCTGGATGGCGAGGATTCCGGCGGCCGTTTCGAGGTCGCCGCAGTGGTCGACCCCGTCGACCTGCGCCAGATCGAAGCGATGGTGGCGGGGCGGACCTTCCGTCTGGCGGCGGTCGACCAGGAGCTCGCCATGGGCACGTCCCTGGCTGTCCAACTCGCCTTCTTCGGGCCCCCGTCGGTCAAGGTCCTGCCGCCGCCGTCGGAGCGCAAAAGGCTGGTTGGCTCCAAGGCGCGGCGCCCACCCGAAAGGCCTTGGGTCCACACCCTCGGCGGTCCGCGGGAGCCAAGTCCGCGACGGTAGGAGACCGCGTGTCGGGAGGGCGCCGGTTTGCGCCCTCCCGTGCATGAGGCGGACGCCTCACGGTCGCGCTCGGGGAAGAGAGTTGCCGCCGTGCCCCCGCGCCTCGGATGAGCCTGATGTGGATGGGGGAAGCGACTACTCCGCCGAGCCGGCCCGCGACACCTTGAGCGCCCATCATCGGCTGAGTCTTGTGCCGACGATGCGAGGCCCGCCGTCTCGAACCCGCGGTCCCCGCCGGAGCGGGTATGCCGCTCCTCGACATCCCAAGGCGATTGAGTTCATGGCGGCGCGCAAGATCCCCAAGCCATTGCACAACCGTGTCGGCGCTGCCGAATTTCGGCCACTCTAAGTGGCCACGTGAGCTGGGTGATCCCCGTTTCCATGGCTTGATCCCGACTTCGCGATGGCTCCCCCGCTCAACCGACGAACCAAGAAGGGAGAGTCGTATGTGCGCCCCCCTTCGATAGAAGCCGCCCTCGACCGATTGGCCGCCCTCGACCTGGATGGGATCGTGCGTGAGGCACGGGCGGAGGACCCCAAGGCGCCCGGCTACGTCGAGAGCGAATGCTTGGTCCATCTGCTGCGTTCGACACGCCACGACAACACGGACACCCGTTTCCAGAGACTGTTCGAGGTGTTGATCGAGAGGGTCGAGCGCTCCCTGAAGGGCTCGATCCGGACCAGCCGCCGCTACGACGCGGAGGAGTTGCGGACCGAGGTCGTCAACCGCCTCGTCGATCTCCTCGTCGAGGACAGGCAGTCTCCGGGCATCAAGCTGGATTTCTTCGAGGTGCGGTTCGCCCGCGCCATGACCGCCTTGCGCATCGGCGTGCTGCGGCGTTCCGAAAGCCGGGCGGAGGGGACCGACCACATCGAAGACATGGGCGACGGTGAAGGTGATGCCGTCCCGGCCCTGACGAACCGTATCAGCCAAGCCTTCGCCGCCGACGGGTCCGAACAGGAAAAAGAACATTTCCGGAACGAGCTGCTTCGCGCGATCGACCGTCTGCCACCCCTTCAGCGGGAAGCCGTAGCCCTCTTCCTCGAAGGCCACCGCATCGAGGGAGGGGACACGGAGACCATAGCGAAGCTTTGCGGCGTCTCGGACCGGGCGGTACGTTATCGCCTCAGGAATGCGTACGAGACGCTGCGTCGGGAACTCGGAGAGAGACGATGACGACCAGCCCCTCGCACCGCGCGCAGGAAATCCTCCTGACCTTCGCGGCGGAAGGCGAACCCACCCCGAAGCGGTTGGAGGCCTTTACGAAGGAGTACCCGGACCTCCGCCGCGAGCTCACCGACCTTGCGGTCGAGTTGGTGCTGGAACCCTCGCGGCCGGTCCCCGCGGCTGACGCCGCGACGGCGCGCACCGTGTCGTCGGCATGGGCTCGCTTCCAGGCAGGCATCGCCAGCCCCCCGGCGAAGTCCCGGGCCGGCGCGGTGGTCGAGCCTTCGCCGGACGTCTTCGCGGGCTTCGCCGGCCCGTCATTCCCACGGCTCGCGGCCCGGCTCGGAGTGACACCCGCCTTCCTGATCAAGGTCCGGGATGGCCTTATCGAGGCCGCGTCCTTCCCCAAGGCGCTGGCCAGGGACATCGCGGACGAGGTCGGGCATGGCGTCGACACGGTCATCGCCCTGTTGGAGCGCCCCGCATCCATGCCGGCCGGAACGATGGCCAAGGCCGACGGCAAGCCGGAGGTCGGCGTGAAGCAGACTTTCGAGGAGGCGGTGGCGAGCTCGGGCCTGACGGCGGATCAACGGCGGCGTCTGCTCGCGATGGCAGAGGCCGAACGTGGATCCGATTGAGGCGGGGCGGAAGCAGGCCGCCCGCATCCATGCCGAGATGGTCGCCGAGGGAGCCGATCCCTGGCAGCCGTTCGACCTTGCCGTGCGGGCCATTGAGGGCCACGGCCTCTGGCACCAGCCCGTCCACGCGGGCGACGTCTCCCTGAACGGAGGCCGGGCACGGCTCGACCCGAAGTCGAAGGGCATCCTGTACGGCGAGACGGGCACCCCCGGAGGCGATGCGCTCCTGCTCGGACATGAGCTCGGGCACGTGGTGATGCACGGCGGGACCGCTCCCGTCGTCACTACGCATACCGACCCGAGCCGATCCTCCGAGAGCGGCATCGCCGTCGAGCGGCTGGCCGACTACGGGCGTGGGGAGCGCCGCGAGGTCCAGGCCGACCTGTTCGCGCGCGAACTGGTGCTGCCGCGAGCCGTCGCGCGTCGCCATCACCAAGACGGGATGAGCGTCGCCGACATCGCCGGGCGGCTCGGCATCTGCCCGGACGTGGTGACCCAGCAACTGCTGGACGCGCTACTGCTTCCCGTCGTGCCGGACGCCGCCCCCGCCCCCGCGGCCACGATGCGGCCGGACCCGAGCCAGGATGCGGCGGTCGCCCATCGTGGCGGCCCCTACCTGCTCCAGGCGGGGCCCGGGACGGGCAAGACCCGCACGTTGGTCAGAAGGATCGAGAGCCTCGTCGACGAGGGGATCGACCCGAACGGAATCCTCGTCCTGACCTTCTCGAACAAGGCGGCGGCCGAGCTGATGGATCGGCTCGCCCTGTCGCGGCCCGAGGCGGCCGCCTCGGTCTGGACGGGCACCTTCCACGCGTTCGGGCTGGACGTGATCCGCCGCTTCCACGAACGCCTCGGACGAAGCGCGAGCCCGAAGCTCGTCGACAAGCCCACGGCCATCACGATGCTGGAGGGGGTTCTGGCGAGCCTGCCGCTGGCGCATTACCGGGACCTCTGGGACCCGGTGCAGGATCTCTCGAACATCCTCTCGGCCATTTCCCGCGCCAAGGACGAACTCGTCGACCACGTGCGCTACCGTGAATTGGCCGATGCGATGCAGCGTGCCGCCACGGACGACGCGACGCGCCTGAGGGCGGCGCGGGCGCATGAGGAAGCCATCGTCTACGAGGCTTACGAGAGGCTGCTCTCGGAGGCCGATGCCCTCGATTTCGGTGACCTCGTCATGAGGCCCGTGCGACTTGCGGCCGAGCATCCCGACGTGGCCAAGGCGCTGTCGCTCCGCCATCGCCACCTGCTCGTCGACGAGTACCAGGACGTCAACCTCGCCACCGTGCGCTTGATCCGGGCGCTGGCGGCCGACGAGGGCGAGCGGCTGTGGGTCGTCGGCGACGCCCGCCAATCGATCTACCGGTTCCGGGGCGCCACCTCGGCCAGCATGGCCGCGTTCCGGGCGCACTATCCCGGGGCGACCCTCGGGGCGCTCGACGTCAACTACCGGTCGCGCAAGGAGATCATCGACACCTTCACGAGCTTCGCCGCGAGCGTCGACGCCTTCCGCCCGCTCGGCGCGCTCGGCCTAGCCCCCGACAGGGGGGCGTCCGGCCTCAAACCGGTGCTGCACGACGCCGGCACCCCCGACGACGAGGTCGCGCTGGTGGCCGCCTCCGCGGCGCAGGCGAAGGCTGCGGGGGTGGACTACCGCGAACAGGCGGTCCTGTGCACGACCAACGACCGCCTCGCGGAGTTCGCCGCAGGCCTGATCGCCCGGGACGTACCGGTCCTCTACCTCGGGCCGCTGTTCGAACGGCCGGAGGTGAAGGAGCTGCTCTGCCTGCTCGCACTCTTCCACGATCCCCGCGCCGCAACGCTCGTCCGCGTCGCCACGATGCCGGGGTTCGAGATGGAGCTCGGCGACGTCGCCGCGGTCGCCGCCCATCTGAGGGACGCTTCAGGGCCGCCCCTCGACTGGCTGGCCGCCGCCGACGCCATCCCCGGCCTCGGCCCCTCGGCGACGGCGCCGCTGCGGCGCCTGCGAGAGGTCTGCGGGGGCTTCGCGGATCGGACGCCTCCGTGGCGCATCGCGAGCGCGCTGGTGCTGGACCGGCTCGGCATCGGCCGGAGGATCGCGGCCTCAGGTACCCTGCCCGAACGGATGGCGGGCATTGCGATCTGGCAATTCCTGAACTTCCTGCGGTCATTGCCGGTCGAGGGTCAGTTCCCGACCTTCGAGGCGCTCCGCCGGATCAAGAGGCTGGTCGTCCTCGGCGAGGAGAAATCGCTCAGGCACGTCCCGGACGCCGCCCTCGAACTGGACGCGGTGCGCATCATGACGATCCACGCCTGCAAGGGCTTGGAGTTCCAGCTCGTCCATGCGCCCGGCATGATCAAGACGGGCCTGCCGCGAACGGCCAAGCCGCCGCCTTGCCCGCCGCCGGACGCGCTGATCGAGGGCAGCGACGGCCTCACCGGCCCGCAGGCCTGCCTGACGGGCCACGAAGAGCAGGAGGCCTGCCTCTTCTTCGTCCTGCTCTCCCGCGCGCGAGACGACCTGCGCCTCTACCGGTCCACCATGATGGCCGGCGGGACCAAGAAGCGGAACCCGTCCGACTACAACGCCCGGATCGCCGCCACGCTGGGCCGGCCGCCCGCACTCGTCCGGCTCCCGTCGCCTCCGCCGCCATCCGGCCCGGCCGCCGTTCCCATCACATGGGAGACGCCGTTCGCGCTCGACCACCAGCACCTCGATTCCTACGGGAAATGCGGGCTGCGCTTCCTCTACACCTACCTGCTCGGCCTGGGCGGACGCCGCGACGAGACGCCGTACATGCGGATGCACAACGCCGTGGCGGAGACGGTCCGTTGGCTCGACCGCAACTTCGACGCCGGGCGCGCTGAGCCGGAGGGCTTCGGCGAGGCCTTCGCCGCGGCCTGGACCGAGCACGGCCCGGTCGACCACGGGCACGCCGAGGCTTACAGGACCATCGCGGACGAGATGCTGCGGTTCCTCCTCGGCCTGCGTGACGAGGAAGGCAGGCTGCCTCCCGAGGCCTTGAGCCTGGCCGTTGCGGGAGGAAGCGTCCTTTCCAGGGCGCACGACGTGGTCCGCAACGCGGACGGACGCCTCGTCGTGCGCCGCGTCGCGACGAGGAAGGCACCGTCGGCGCTGCTGAAGGAGATCGAGTACATCGTCCTGGATGCCGCGGCGGAGGTGACGTTCGGCGAACCCGTTGTGGTCGAGGCGGTGCATCTCACCGGCGGCAGCCGGCAACCGGTGGAGATCCCGCCGAAGAAGCGGGACGAGCTTCGTGCCGCCGTCGTCGCTCACATGTCCGGCATCGGGGCGGGACTGTTCGCCCCGAGCGTGGGATCCCGCTGCCCGCGCTGCCCGCATCACTTCGCCTGCCCCGGCCTTCCCGGCGGCTCGGCGGTGGTGCGGCGACCCCTGGCGTGGGGCCGGTAGCGCGGCCCGGAGCCCCTAACAGACTGCTCGGCCCGCGGCCGAAAAAAACTTGGCCCGGCCGTTTCCGGCTTGGCCGGCCCCTTTCGATCAACCCCTCGACGGGCCGGGAAGGATGGCTTCCCGGGATGATCGAAAGGCAACGGGATGAACACCAACGAGAACCACGGCCACCACGACGACGACGCCCCCCGCACGGACGAGGACGGCGTCCGCGCGGTCAAGGTCTACGGCTTCCGCATCGACAAGAAGAGCTACGAGAACCCGCTGCCGGACCTCACCGGCCGAGACCTGCTCGTTATCGCGGGCAAGGCGCACCCGGATCGCTGGAAGATTTTCCAGAAGGTCGGCGCCCAGTTGAAGCGCATCGGCCTCGACGAGGTCGTGCACGTGAGCGACAGCGGCGAGGAGCGCTTCGTCACCCTGCCGCTCGACCAGACGGAGGGGGAGCAGCCGCTCCCCCGCCGCCGGGATTTCGCGCTTCCCGAAGGCGA
The DNA here is from genome assembly GCF_001556475.1 of Methylobacterium sp. CCH5-D2. Taxonomy (NCBI): domain Bacteria; kingdom Pseudomonadati; phylum Pseudomonadota; class Alphaproteobacteria; order Hyphomicrobiales; family Methylobacteriaceae; genus Methylobacterium; species Methylobacterium sp. CCH5-D2. The sequence goes on from NZ_LSIX01000726.1 coordinate 15,158, forward strand.
CGAGGAGACGCTCGACGCGGCCGGCCACCGCTGGGAGGCGATCCAGGAGGCGGGCGCCACCCGCGTCGTCGTCCGCGACTATCCCGTCCGCACCGGGTACGCCCCGGCCAAGGCGGACCTGATGCTGCGCCTGCTGCCGGGGTATCCCTCGACTCAGATCGACATGTTCTACTTCCACCCCCCGCTCGCCCGGGCCGACGGGGTTCCGATCCGCGCCCTGGTCGGGGACACCTTCGAGGGCAAGCACTGGCAGGGTTGGTCGCGTCACCGCACCGGCGAGAACCCCTGGCGCCCGGACGTCGACGACATCGGCACGCACCTCGCGCTGGTCGAGCATTGCCTCGCCAAGGAAGTGGGGGCCGCCTGACATGCGCACCACCCTCGCCCTGACCGGCGCGCAACACGCCGCGCTTTGCGCCCACCTCTTCCCCGGCGACGGCCGCGAGGCGGTCGCCCTGATGCTCTGCGGGCGCGCCGCCTCGCCCGGACGGACGAAATTCGTCGTGAACCGGATCGTCCCGATCCCGCACCATGCCTGCGAGCGCACCGACAGGCGCGTGACTTGGCCGACCGCCTACCTGGAGCCCCTGCTCGCGGAGGCGGCGAAGCGCGGCATGGCCGTGGCCAAGGTCCACAGCCATCCGGGCGGCGACCTGCGCTTCAGCGAGGTGGACGACGCCGCGGATGCCGACCTGTTCGGCGGGGTCCATGCCTGGGTCGACGACGGCCAGCCGCACCTCAGCGCGGTGATGGTCCCGGACGGGACGATGATCGCCCGGGCCCATGGCGAGGACGGCACGCACGCGCCGCTCGACCACGTCGGCGTCGTCGGCGATGACCTCCGCTTCCACCGGCCCCCCGTTCACGCCGCCCAGGCCGTTCCCGAGTTCGCGCGGCGGCACGCCCAAGCCTTCGGACGCGCGACGTTCGAGGCGATGCGGCACCTCCGCGTCGGGGTCGTGGGGTGCTCCGGGACCGGCGGTCCGGTCGTTGACCAGATCGCCCGCCTCGGCGTCGGCGAGATCGTGCTGGTCGACCCCGACCTGGTCGAGGACAAGAACCTCAACCGCATCGTCAACACGACGCTCGCCGACGTGGGTCGGCCGAAGGTGGAGGTTCTGGCGGCCTTCGTCGAACGCCTCGGGCTCGGTGCGAGGGTGGAGGCCTTTCCCTGCGACCTGTCCCGACCGGACGCGCTCAGGGCCGTTTCGACCTGCGACGTCGTGTTCGGGTGCATGGACGGGGTCGAGGGCCGCGACCTGCTGAATCGCCTCGCGACGTTCTACGTCCTGGCCTACCTGGACATCGGGGTGATGCTCGACGCCGATGGCGAGGGTGGCATCGACCAGATCTGCGGGTCGGTCCACTACCTGCAGCCGGGGCGCTCCAGCCTCCGGGGACGCGGTCTCTACACGGACGGGATGCTTGAGGCCGAAAGCCTGAGGAGGCAGGACCCCGCGGCCTACGAGGACCGCCTCGCGCGCGGCTACATCCGCGGCGTGCCGCAGGAGCGGCCGGCCGTGGGTGCGGTGAACGGCCTGTTCTCCAGCCTCGCGGTGGTCGAGTTGCTGCTGAGGTTGCATCCGTCGCGGCTCGACCCGAACGGCGATTTCGCCGTCCAGACCCTAAGCCTGACGGCCGGGTTCTGGCAGTTCGCGCCGGAAGAGGGCACGGACGACGCGCTCGCGCGATACCTCGGTCGAGGCGACATGAGGCCGTTCCTGAACCGACCGCATCTCGACATGCTCATGAGGGCGGCGTGATGGCGGGACTTCCCGTTACGCTGCTCCGGGCGTCCCTGTCCTGGGTCGCCCGCCGCCTCGGGCGTCACACCGTGGATTTCGTCGACGAGGAGCCCGATACGCCCGCGCCTCGCACGGTCTACGTCGTGGGTGAGGATGGCCATCAGTGGTTCGCGGCCTTCGGGTGCCCGTGCGGCTGCGGCGAGACGATCAAGCTCTCGCTCGTTCCCGGCGACCGGCCGGGCTGGCGCATCCGCCGACACTGGGACGGGACCGCGTCGCTGACGCCGAGCGTCTGGCGTCAAGTGGGATGCCAGAGTCACTTCTGGCTGAGGAAGGGCCGGACCGACTGGTGCTGACCGCCTTCGCCCGCCGCGGCGCCGGTTCCGCCGACGCCGAACCTGTCGCCTCCGGAGCGGGGAGGATTCCGCCGCGGTGAACGGAGGTGAGGTCGACCCGGAGCTAGGTCGCCGCTGGCCGGACTGGGGTGAATTCCGGACATGGGGCCGTTCAGGAGGCCCTCGTTGCGACGAACGGTGCCGCTTGGAGGCCGTTGCCTCGGCCATATCACGCCGGAAAAATTGACCGGCGGAGGGATGTCGCTTCCATCGTTGCGGTCCGGACCAAGCCGAGGGCCGGATAAGCGCCGCCCGCCCGAACGCGTGATCCCCGGCCGTCGGCGGCAGGACGAACTCTGAACGGGGCGGCGCACGTGCGCCGCCCCGTCGAAGCCGTTAGGCCAGGGCAGCGGCCCACTTCGTAGGATCGGGTGACTTGTTCTTGTAGATCGTCCCGCCGAAATCCACGTGAAGCTCGGCCCACGCCCCGCCAGCCTGGCGCGCGAGAACTTCGAAGTGCTTCGGCTTGCGGCGAAGGTCCCCCGACGGGGTCCAGCCCGCGGCCTTCACCGCCTCCAGCACGCGCGATGGGTCGGCCGGCATGTCCGGTCGCTTATCGCCAGGCGGGTGACAAGGCTTCTTATGCTGGATGTGCACGGGTTCCCGGCTCTCGGCTGCGATCCGCGTCACCTTGATCTCGGACGGGCGACGCTCGCCCTCGATGTCCACATGCAGGCCCGCCACGAGCGGGAAGGCCTCCGCTCCCTTAGGGCCGAGATCGGCCAGATGCGTCCCGCCGCCGGCCTCCACCGTGAAGCGATGGGCAAAAACGTGCTGAATGACCCCCGAGAGGGCCGTCGTGTCGTGGTGCGGCATGATCTTCTCCGTAGGGCGCCCATCCGTAGGCGCGGCCCGTCAGGTGGCCTGGCCTCACACGCCGTTCAAGATTGACCCCGGCCGGTGCGAGCGAGGGGACGATCACCTTTCTGTGCTTCGTCCCGAGGCCGCGGGGGCCCGTGCGCGGCTCACATGCCGGGTCTGCGGACCCATGGTGCTGCCGCGATCATGCTCACGCGCAGACCCTGCTCGGCCGACACGTAGCCTCAAGGATCGAGCCGGGCCGTCCGCAGGCGCAGGGCGTTGCCGATGACGCTGACCGAGGACAGCGCCATGGCAGCGGCGGCGATGACGGGCGAGAGCAGGATACCCAGGAACGGGTACAGCACCCCGGCCGCGACCGGCACGCCGGCGGCGTTGTAGACGAAGGCGAAGAACAGGTTCTGGCGGATGTTGCCCATCACCGCCT
>NZ_LSIX01000727.1:0-549 GCF_001556475.1 Methylobacterium sp. CCH5-D2
GAACTCGGTGAGGGCCGCCTCGTCGGCCGGCGGCAGGACGATCGCGCTGGTGGCGAGCAGGTCGCCGCGGCTGCCGTCCTTCCTCGGCAGGCCCTTGCCGCGCAGGCGGAAGGTGCGGCCCGAACTGGTCATCGCGGGGATCTTCATCTCGACGGCACCGGTCAGCGTCGGCACCCGGATGGTGCCTCCGAGGATCGCGTCCTCCAGCGGCACGTCGACGCTGACGCGCAGGTCGGCGCCCTCGGGCTTGAAGCGCGGGTGCGGCAGCACGCGGATGGTGAGGAGCGCGTCGCCCGGCTCGCCCCGCATGGCGGGCTGGCCGAGGCCGCGCAGGCGGATGGTCTGACCATCGACCACGCCCTTGGGGATCACCACGTCGACCTCGCGGCCGGTGGGCAGGACGAGGCGCAGCTTCTCCTCGCCGCCGACCTGCTCCAGCGTCACGCTGAGTTCGGCCGCGACATCCTCGCCGCGCGCGGCCTGGCGCTGCTGCCCGGCGCCCGGACCGGCGCCGCCTGCCCGGAAGGCCTCGCCGAAGATGTGCGAGAA
>NZ_LSIX01000728.1:0-3036 GCF_001556475.1 Methylobacterium sp. CCH5-D2
CGCCGAGCGGCGGACGCAGCAGCGAGACCGCCGCGGGCAGGTCCGGCGCCGCAGCCGCCGCGCCGACCGCGCGGAGCGCCGCCGCGGTGCGCTCGACGCCGCCCGCGTCCGGCCGGTCCATGTAGCGCACGGCGGCCGCGATCCGCCGCTCCATGCGGGCGACGACCTCGTCCACCGCGTCGAGGTGGCGGTCGATGCCCTCGAAGACCGAGAGGATCTCGGCGAGGTCGGCACGGACCGCGCGCTCGCCCGCGTCGAGGTCGGCGGCGCGACCCTCGCGCACCAGACCCTCGGCGAGCGCCCGAATCAGCAGCGCGTCCCGCAGCGCCCGGCCCGCCTCGCGCACGATGGCCGAGCGGAAGCGGAACGGGTTGAAGCGGGTGTGCAGCGTCCGGTAGTCGCTGATCAGGTGCCGCTCGACGAAATCCTCGAAATAGAGGCGGAAGGCGGCGCGCCGGTCCTCCTCGCGCAGGATCCGATCCTCGATCTTGCGCATCGAGCCGGCGAGGCTGCGCAGGTGGGCCAGGAAGGCCCCGGCCTCCCGGGCGGCGTTGGCCAGCGCCTCCGAGCGCTCGCCGGGATTGGCCAGAGCGCTCTCCAGGCTGCCCAGCACCTCCAGCACGGCGCCGCCGTAGGAGCGGGTCTCGCCGCGCTCGATCCGGGACAGCTCCTCGAGGAGAAGGCGCGCCTCGGGGTCGAACTCGACCACCGGCACGTAGCGCTCGCGCCGCTCGATCAGCCAGCCGGATTCGAGGAAGCGGCGGTAGAGCGCCGAGCGGCGCTCGATCGCGTCGGGCGGGAAGCTCGCGTCGTCGGCGAGTTCCGGCGTCTCGCGGCCGGCGGCGAAGTCGCCGATCTCGGCCAGCAGGTCGGCCTTGCGCATCGGCTCCGAGCCGATGACGCGGCGGTGCAGGTGCAGCAGCAGGGCCGCGTTGAAGGCGCGGCTCGGCGAGGCGAGCGGCCGGAACAGGTCGTCGGGAAGCTGCGCGAACAGCACTGTGCTCTGACCCGTCCCGGCCTGGTCGGCTTACTTCGAGCCGATCAGCTCGACGTCGAAGATCAGCGTGGCGCCCGGCGGGATCACGCCGCCCGCGCCGCGGGCGCCGTAGCCCAGCTCCGGCGGGATCACGAGGATGCGGCGGCCGCCCGCCTTCATGGTGGCGACGCCCTCGTCCCAGCCGCGGATGACCTGGCCGGCGCCGATCTGGAAGCTGAAGGGCTGGCCGCGATCGCGCGAGGAATCGAATTTCTTGCCCTGCTTGCCGTTCTGGTCGAGCCAGCCGGTGTAGTGCACCGTGACCTGCTGGCCGGTCTTCGGCTCGGGGCCGGAGCCGACCACCTCGTCCTTGTACTTCAGGCCCGAGGGCAGCGTGGTGTAGGCGTCGGCGTTGGCGGCAGCGGTCATGGCGATCAGCGCGGCTCCTGCTAGCGGAAACAGACGAGACATGTGGCCTCCCCTCGGGTCGGCGTCGCGTGCCGCCCGTCGGCGCGCCTCTTAACAGCCTCGGGCCGCTCGAGGCCAGCCACGGGACCGGAGCCGTTCGCCGGGCAAGCGCGTTGGGAGGCCATGGAGACCCGCCCCCTGCACCCCGAGATCGTCCGCCCCGAGGATTGGGACGCCCGCGTCGATCGCCTCTCGGAGAAGATGCCCGATGGGCTTCGCCGGGCCTTCGACTGGCTGCGCGAGCCCTCGCGGCTCTGGCTGCGGGTGGGCGCCGCGATCCTGTTCATCCTCGGCGGCATCTTCGCGATCCTGCCGGTGCTCGGCCTGTGGATGCTGCCGCTGGGCCTCGCCCTGCTGGCGCAGGACGTGCCGGGGCTCAAGGTGCCGCTGGAGAAGTCGGCCCGCTGGATCGAGGCGACCTGGAAGCGGCTCAAGGAGCGCTGGCGGAACCGGAACCGCTAGATCTCGGCCCGGGCGTCCTCGAGGAGTTGCGCGAGCCCCGCATCGACCTCCTGGGCCAGCAGGGCGCGCTCGGCCTCGCTGAGGTCGCCGGCCCAGCCCTTGGCCCCGAACCCCTCGGCGCAACGTGCCCGCTCGGAGCCGATGAAGGCCTCGGTCTCCTCGGGGCGCGTCCGCATGGCGTGGACGAGCCCGAACCACGCGGCGCGCTCCACCACGGCGAGGCGGGCGCGCAGGCGGATCATCACCGCCCGATCGGGGGATACCGTCTCGCTCATCAGCGGCGCTGCTCGCAACGGGTCTTCACGTAGCTGTCCTTCGCGATCTCGATGCCCGAATTGGCGGCGATCACCGGCCCCTGGACGAGGCATTCCTGAAGCGTGTGGGCCGGGCCCGTCACCACGTCGATGGCGGTCTCGCGGGTGCAGTCGGGCGCCGATACCGATTTCGCGCAGATCAGGGCGACGACGATGATCTGGTTCATGACACCTCCCGCGGACGCAGCCTCTTCGGGTCTGCTCCGGGAAGTTGTCGGCCGGCACGAGGGTTCCGGTCGAGCGGACGTGGTGACGCGGCCGTGATCCGCGCCTCAGATCCGCGTGCGCGGATCGACCCCCGCATCGATCTCGGCGGGGCTCGGGGCCCGGCCCTCGCCCAGGAGGTGCAGGAAGGCCGTGAACTCGGAGTTGCGGCCGATGCTGCAGGCCGCCGTCACGCGCTCGCCACGGACGTAGTAGGCGATGAAGTCGAGTTCGTCCGGGCTGCCGCGCAGGACGATGCGGTCGAAGCCGGGGGCATAGCCGCCGTAGTCGAGCCGCTTGTCGCCCTGGTTCGACCAGAAGAACGGCGCGCCGGCAAAAGGCCCCGTCTCGTTCAGGATCTGGCGGGCGATGTGCGTGCCGTGCTGCTGGGCGAGGCGCCAGTGCTCGATCCGCGCGGTCTCGCCGCTCGCCCGCTCGGGGAAGGCCGCGATGTCGCCCGCGAGCCAGACGTTCTCGGCCAGGCGCAGGGCCGAATCGACCGCGACGCCCCCATCCTCGCGCACCGAGGCGCCCGCGACCGCACCCGTCTCGGGCGCCGCGCCCGCGCCGATCAGCACGATATCGGCGCTGTCTCTTATACACATCTGACGC
>NZ_LSIX01000729.1:0-547 GCF_001556475.1 Methylobacterium sp. CCH5-D2
TCCCGACCGACCCTCGCTGACGCGAGGGCCACCCTCCCCCGCAGAGGGGGGAGGGAGCGCGCGCGTGTCGTGCGCCGCTGCCTGTGCGAGATCGCCTCACAGCACCGCATCGAGCCGCTCCATCAGCGGGGCGTAGGCCTCCGGGCCCGCCTCGACATCGAGGCGCAGGCCCGCGATGCCGCGGCGGGCGTAGTCGGCCAGGCGCTCCTCGGCGCTCGGGTTCGGCCGTGCGCGGCGGCCCCCATCGAGCAGGCCGCGGCGCCCGTCCGGCAGGGCGAAGGGGTAGAGGCCGGCGGGCCGCGCCCGCTCGAAGGCGTCGCTGACGAGGATCAACCGGATGGCGATCCGCTCGGCCGCCAGCGTCAGCAGGGGCTCGAAGTCCGGGCCCGGCGCGTCGAGCGCGCTCGCGATGACGAGATGGCCGCCCGAGGGCAGCAGGCTCGCCGCCACGGTGACGAGATCCGCCAGCGGCGGGTCCGCCGTGTCGGGGGCTGCGAGCGCCTGCGCGTGCGCGAGGGCGAGCGCCCCCGTCACCGCGGTCATCGCG
>NZ_LSIX01000730.1:0-17184 GCF_001556475.1 Methylobacterium sp. CCH5-D2
GAGCTCGACGCGCTCGGGCGCCGGGCGCCGGCCTTCTTCGCCGGGCGCCCGGTGATCCTCGACCTCACGGGCCTGCGCCTGACGCGGGCCGACCTGGAGGAACTGGTCGCGGATCTCTCCGCCCGCGACATCGCGATCCTCGGCGTCGAGGGGGCGCCGCCCGGCGTGCTCGGCCCCGGCCTGCCGCCCGCGCTCTCGGGCGGCCGCCCGGCCGGCGAGGTCGCCCCGCCCGAGGGCGATGCCCCGGCCGCCGACGCCGCACCCGACGCGGCGGCGCCGCCATCCCCCGCCCGCTCGCTGATCCTCGACCAGCCGGTCCGCTCGGGTCAGACGATCCTGCATCTGGAGGGGGACGTGATCGTGATGGGTGCCGTCGCCTCGGGCGCCGAGGTGATCGCGGGCGGCTCGATCCACGTCTACGGCCCCCTGCGCGGGCGCGCGATCGCGGGTGCGGCCGGCCATGCGGGCGCGCGGATCTGGTGCCGCAAGTTCGAGCCCGAGCTCGTCTCGATCGACGGCCTCTACAAGGCGGCCGACGACCTCGACGCGGCCTTCCGCGCGCAGGCGGTCGAGGTGCGGCTCGTCGAGGACGCGATCCGGCTGGCGCTGCTCGACCGGGGGTGAGATGGGGGCGCGGCGCATCCTGCGCCTCGCATGGCGGCGCGCTCCCGCGTCGAAGCGGGCGATGCTCTATCGAAGGTCACCGCCGTTTTCCCGGACGCCCGGAGCGTCAGCGGAGGGTGATCCGGGAAAGCGGCGGCGTTTCATCCGCCGAACTCGGCGAAGCTACGCGGCAGACCGTTCGTGTCGACGCCCGATCCAAGGATCCTCGCATGAAATGCGCACAGGATCCCGGACCTTAACGCTTCGGTAACCATGTCGGCCGTCAATGATCCGGTAAGGAATCGTTGAGCCGTGACCAGCCAGACCCTTCCGGACTCTCCCACACCCCGCCCTCCCGCCTTCCGCGGGCGCGCCTTCAAGGCGCTGGCGCTGACGCCCGAGATGCCGCTCGCCGACTGGTTCGCGGGACTCGACGCGGCGCTCCGGCGGTCGCCGACCCTGTTCGACGGCCGCGCCGTGATCCTCGACCTCGCCGGGCTCGAGCCCGAGCCGGAGGCGCTCCGCACGATCCTCGCGGATCTGCGCGCCCGCCGCATCCGCATCCTCGGCCTCGAAGGGGCCCAGGAAGCGTTCGGGGTCGCCGACGACGGCCTGCCGCCGCTTCTGGCGAACGGCCGGCCCACGCGGAACCTCGACCTGCCGGCGCTGCCGCCGGCGGAGCCGGAGACCACCTCGCTCACCATCGAGGGCTCGGTGCGCTCCGGTCAGTCGATCGTCCACCGCACCGGGGACGTGACGGTGATGGGCTCGGTCTCCTCGGGAGCCGAGATCCTGGCCGGCGGCTCCATCCACATCTACGGCGCCCTGCGGGGGCGCGCCATCGCCGGCGCCGCCCGCAACCCCCGCGCCCGCATCTGCTGCCGCAAGTTCGAGCCCGAGCTTCTCGGGATCGACCGCCTCGTCCGCACGGCCGAGGACATGGGGTCCCATCTGCGCGGTCGACCCGCGCAGATCTGGCTCGATGGCGGCGCTATCCGAATGGCAAGCTTGGATTGAGGAGGAACGAGAATGGCAAAGGTTCTCGTCGTAACATCGGGTAAGGGTGGCGTCGGCAAGACGACCACCACCGCGGCCCTCGGCGCCGCCCTGGCGCAGTCGGGCAAGAGCGTCTGCGTCGTCGACTTCGACGTCGGCCTGCGCAACCTCGACCTCGTGATGGGCGCCGAGCGGCGCGTCGTCTACGACCTCATCAACGTGGTCAACGGCGACGCCAAGCTCCCGCAGGCGCTGATCAAGGACAAGCGCCTCGAGACGCTGCACCTGCTGCCGGCCTCCCAGACCCGCGACAAGGACGCGCTCACCGACGAGGGCGTCGCCCGCGTGATGGAGGAACTGCGCGAAAAGTTCGACTGGGTGATCTGCGACAGCCCGGCCGGCATCGAGCGCGGCGCCCAGCTCGCCATGCGGCACGCGGACGTGGCGGTCGTGGTGACCAACCCCGAGGTCTCCTCGGTGCGCGACTCCGACCGGATCATCGGCCTGCTCGACTCGAAGACGGTGCGCGCCGAGAAGGGCGAGACCATCGACAAGCACCTGATCCTCACCCGCTACGACCCCAACCGGGCCGACCGCGGCGACATGCTGAAGACCGAGGACGTGCTGGAGATCCTCTCGATCCCCCTGCTCGCCATCATCCCGGAGAGCCAGGAGGTCCTCAAGGCCTCGAACGTCGGCTGCCCGGTGACGCTCAACAACCCGCTCTGCGCCCCGGCCCGCGCCTACGCGGACGCCGCCAAGCGCCTGAACGGCGAGAGCGTCCCGATGACGATGCCGACCGAGCGCAAGTCCTTCCTCGACAAGCTCTTCATGCGGAGGGCGGCATGAACCTGCGCGGCATCTTCAAGCAGCGGACCTCCAGCACGGTCGCCCGCGAGCGGCTGCAGCTGATCCTGGCCCACGAGCGCGCGGAGAGCGGGCGCCCGGATCTCGTGATCACGCTGCGCGAGGAGATCCTCGCGGTGATCGCCAAGCACGTCGCGGTCGAGCGCGACAAGGTGAAGATCACCCTCGACCGCGGCGAGGGTGTCTCCACCCTCGGCGTGGACATCGAGCTGCCGCTCAACTCCTCCGCGAAGTTCGCGGCGGAGAAGGAGAAGAAGGCCGCCTGAATGGACGGTCGGGGAACGGCCTGACGCCCGCGGATCGCTCTCGATCCGCGGGTTTTTTTCGTTGCGGGGCTTCTCCCGCCTACCGGCTAGCGCCGCGCCTCCAGCCGGAACGGCGGCGTGTGCTCGGGCTGGGTCGTGACGACCGCGGCCGGCAGGATCGGCCGCGGGTCGATCGGGCTGATCCGGAAGCGCCCGACGATGCGGGCGAGCGCCAGCACCGCCTCGGTCAGCGCGAACTGCGCGCCGATGCAGACGCGGGGCCCCACTCCGAAGGGCAGGTAGGCGTAGCGCGGCACCGGGGGGGCGCCCGGCAGGAAGCGGGCCGGATCGAAGGCGTCCGGGTCGCGCCAGAAGCGGCGGTGGCGGTGCAGAACCCAGGGCGGGATCGCCACGATGTCGTCGGGCGCGATCGCGTGCGCCCCGATCCGGTCGGCGGCGACCGCGCGACGCACGATCAGGAAGGCCGGCGGGTAGAGCCGCAGGGTCTCGTCCACCACCGCGCGGGTCAGGGGCAGGCGGCCGTCGCTCGCGCAGCCCGCCGCCTCGGCGAGGTCGGCGCCCCGTGCCTCGGCCGCGACCCGCTCCTGAAGCTCGGGCGCGAGCGCCAACATGTAGAGCGCCCAGAACAGCGCGACGGCGGTGGTCTCGTGCCCGGCCAGGATCATGGTGGCGACCTGATCGCGCAATTCGCCGTAGCTGAAGGCCGCGCCGGTCTCGGGGTTGCGCACGGCGATCAGGATGTCGAGCAGGTCGCGGGCCTCGCGCGGGGCGGCCTCGGCGGCGCGTGCCGCGATGATCGTGTCGAGGAAGGGCGTCCAGCGCCGCCGGAACAGGGCGCGCGGCAGGTCGAGGGGGGCGGGCCAACCCAGCGGGATCAGGATGTCGAGGAGATGCGGGCGCCCGATCCGCACCGAGTACTCGGCGATGAAGCGCCGCAGCTCCGGCCCGTGCCGCTCCATCGCCACCGAGAACATGCTGCGCCCGGCGATCTCCAGCGCCAGCCGGTGCAGGAAGCCGAACAGGGCCACGGGCCCGCGCGCGGCCTCCGCCGTGAGCTCGGCCATCCCGTCCTCGATCGCCGAGGCGATGTGGGGCGCCAGCCGCTCGATCGCCTTCGGGGTGAAGGCGGGGGCGAGCGCCCGGCGCTGGTGGCGCCAGGCCGCGCCCTCGCTGATCAGCAGGCCGTCCCCGAGGATCGGGCGCAGGATGCGCACCGAGCCGGAGGTGCGCAGGTAGTTCGCCTGATTGTCGACGAGGATGTGCCGGATCGCGTCCGGGTCGCAGACCGTGAAGCTGCTCCGGCCGAGAACCCGGCGCTTCGTAACCGGCTCCTCGTAGGCCGAGGACGGCCAGCCGAGGAGCGCGTTGGCCCGGAGCGACTGGATGTAGGGGATCAGGGGCAGTTGGCGCGCGGCCGGCTCCCGCCGCGGCGGCACCAGCCGGGGTGCGTCGAGGAGTGCCTCACGCGCGTTCATGCCGCCTCCGGGCTCCGCCCGGGTCGCCGGGACGGCCGCTTGATGCCGGAGCGGGGAACCCGTGTAAACGGCCCGGCCGCGGGGCGGGTCCGCGCCGCGGGACTGGCGGGAGGATATGATGCGCGACGTGTCGCCGGGGATCACGCCGCCCTACACCAGGGACGTGCGCGGCCTGCGCCTCGCCGTACGGGTGACCCCGCGGGGCGGGCGCGAGGCGGTCGCGGGGGTCGTCCACGACGCGGAGGGACGTCCCGCGCTCGCCGTGCGGCTCGCCGCGCCTCCCGTCGAGGGCGCGGCCAACGCCGCGCTCGTCCGCTTCCTCGCCGCCGTGCTGGATCTGCGCCGGGCCGACGTCACGATCCTGTCCGGCTCGACCGGGCGGCAGAAGATGCTGCATCTGGCGGGCGATGCGGACGCGCTGGCAGGAAAGCTCGACGCGCTGCTGCGCGCGGCCGGGTAGGCTCCTGCCCCGCGCCCGCGCCGCCCCTAACCCAGCGCCTGCTCGACCGCCTTGCCGCAGGTCTGCGTGTCGGCGTTGCCGCCGAGGTCGCGCGTGCGCAGGGTCCGCTCGGCGAGCACCCGCTCGATTCCCGAGACGATCTCGGCGGCGGCTTCCCGCTCGCCCAGATGCTCCAGCATCATCGCGCCCGACCAGATCTGGCCGATCGGGTTGGCGATGCCCTGGCCGGCGATGTCGGGGGCCGAGCCGTGCACCGGCTCGAACACCGAGGGGTGGAGCCGCTCGGGGTTGATGTTGCCCGAGGGCGCGATGCCGATCGTGCCGGTGCAGGCCGGCCCGAGATCCGACAGGATGTCGCCGAAGAGGTTGGAGGCCACCACCACGTCGAACCGGTCCGGGTTCAGCACGAAGTGCGCCGTCAGGATGTCGATGTGGTACTGGTCCCAGGTCACGTCCGGGTAGTGCTCGGCGACCGCCCGCACGCGCTCGTCCCAGTAGGGCATCGTGATCGAGATGCCGTTGGATTTCGTGGCCGAGGTCAGGTGCCGGCGCGGGCGCGTCCGGGCCAGCTCGAAGGCGAATTTCAGGATCCGATCGACGCCGTGACGCGTCATGATCGTCTCCTGCAGGGCGAACTCGCGGTCCGTGCCGGCGAACATCCGTCCGCCCGCGTTCGAGTACTCGCCTTCCGTGTTCTCGCGCACCACCCAGAAGTCGATGTCGCCGGGCTTGCGGCCGGCGAGCGGGCTCGGCACGCCGGGCATCAGGCGCACCGGGCGGAGGTTGGCGTACTGGTCGAACTCGCGCCGGAACAGGATCAGCGAGCCCCAGAGCGAGACGTGGTCGGGCACGCGCTCCGGCATGCCGACCGCCCCGAAGAAGATCGCGTCGTGCGATCCGATCCGGGCCTTCCAGTCCTCGGGCATCATCCGCCCGTGGCGCTCGTAGTAGTCGCAACTCGCGAAGTCGAACCAGTCGAGCTCGAGCGCGAAGCCGTGGCGTCGGGCGGCCGCCTCCAGCACCCGCACGCCCTCGGGCACGACCTCCTTGCCGATGCCGTCGCCGGGGATCACCGCGATGCGGTACCTGCGCGCGCTGCCCATGCCGTCCTCCGATGCGGGTGTTGTATCTTCTGGTTGTGGCCGGATGAGCCTGCACGCCGTCCCGGTCAACGGGGCGGTCCGTCGGGGCGCTGACAATCAGCCGGGTTCCCCGGCGATCGTGCGGCGCTGGCGCTCCAATTCGTCGCTGTAGCGCTTCAGCGTGTGGCTCTCGGTGAGCATGCCGATGACGCGGCGCTGCTCGGGGCCGTCGAGGACGGCCAGCGCCTCGCTCTCGCAGCGGTCGAAGGCGGCCGAGGCCTCCTTGGCGTTCATCTCGGGCGTCAGGAAATCCTGCGGGTGGCGCAGCACGTCCTTCAGGGTTCCCCCCGCGCCGCCCGCGTCGCGCAGCGCCGCGTGGGCCTCTGGCACCAGCACGATCCCGGCGTAGCGCTCGGCCGCGTCCACCACGATCACCCGCGAGGGCGAGCCGATCGGGTGGGCGCGCAGGAAGCTCGCCAAGGGCGTGTCGAGGCTGACCGGCCGGACGTCGCGCCGCATCAGCCGCCCGACCGTGAGGGTGCGGATCCAGCCGATGTCGTGCGCGCTGCGGATGCTCTCGCCGCGCAGGTGGAAGCGCCAGGTGGCGAAGGAGTAGCCGAAGGTCTTGCGCACGGTGAGCGAGGAGGCGATCACCGCCGCGAGCACGAGCCCGGTGATCGGCAGCGAGCCGGTCACCTCCAGCGCCAGGAACGTCATGGTGAGCGGACCGCCGATCACCGCGACCGCGAGCGCGCTCATGCCGATCACCGCGTAGGCGAGCGGCGTGAGACCGAAGCCCGCGAGCGCCGGCACCGCCATCGGCGCCAGGATCGCGAAGAGCTTGCCCGCGAGCGCGCCGAGGAAGAGCGAGGCGAAGAACAGGCCGCCCCGGAAGCCCGAGCCGATCGAGATTGCCGAGGCGGTGGCCTTGGCGGCGAAGAGCAGGCCGAGCGCCAGGACGTCGTAGCCCTGCGCCGTCGCGGCGAAGTGCTGGTGCAGCGCGCCGTGCCCGCCCGAGAGCACCTGCGGGGAGACCGCGAGCGCGAGCGCGCCGACGCAGAGGCCGCCCAGCGCCGGCGCGGCCGCCCGCGGGATGCGGCTCGCCTGGACCAGCCGCTCGACCAGGGTGACGCCGCGCATGATCAGGATGCCCAATCCCGCGCAGAGGAGGCCGAGGGCCAGGCTCGGCAGGATCTCGGCACTGGTGACCTGCGAGGTGACAACCGCCTGCATGTTCTCGAAGGCGACGAGCGGCTCCGTCTGCACGATCGCCTGCGCGACCAGGCTGCCGCAGAGGGCCGCCACCACGACGGGCGTCAGCGTCGCGATCGCGTAGGTGCCGATGATCAGCTCGAAGGCGTAGAAGGCGCCGGTCAGCGGCGCCCCGAAGGCGGCCGCGATCGCGGCCGCGGCCCCGCAGCCGACGAGGGTGCGCAGGTCCGCGCGCCGCATCTCGAAGCTGATCCCGAGCCGCGAGCTGATGCCGGCGCAGATCTGGGTGTAGCCCGCCTCGAGTCCCACCGAGGCCCCGGAGCCGTTCGAGACCACGTTCTGCAGGGAGACCCAGAGGCTGTCGCGCAGGGACATCCGGCCGCCGTGCAGCGCGTTCGCCTCGATCGGGTCGATGGCCGCGCGCCGCATCGCCCGGAAGCGGCCGACCGCGAGGATCAGGAGGCCGAGCACCGCGCCGCCGAGGCAGGGCGCGAGCAGCAGCGTCAGGGGATCGATCCCGGCGCTCGCGCTGAGGCGCGCCCCCGCCGGCAGCCCGTAGAGCAGCTCGCGCAGGCTCTGCGTGGCGATGTTCATGGCCGAGACCACGAGCCCGCTGAGGCAGCCGGTCGCGGCGGCGAGCAGCACCAGCCCGGCCTCGCTGCGCCGGACGAAGGCGCGCAGGCGCTCGGGCGCCTGGATCCAGGCACGGCCGGCGCGCCGGCCCTCCCCGCCTCGGCCCTCGCCGCCGCGGGGCGGCTTCGCCGGTGGGGCCGGTCGCGCCGCGGGCCCGGCCGCGGCGGCCGGCACGCGTCTGCGGGTGCTGCGCTGGCTCACGCCTCTGTTCCTAGGGCGCGGGCGCGCCCCGATCCACGGGGCCTGCGTTCTTCGCACAACAAACCCGGCCCCTCGCCCCGACAACCCGCTTGAAAAGCCCGGCGGCTCG
Organism: Methylobacterium sp. CCH5-D2; assembly: GCF_001556475.1. Taxonomy (NCBI): domain Bacteria; kingdom Pseudomonadati; phylum Pseudomonadota; class Alphaproteobacteria; order Hyphomicrobiales; family Methylobacteriaceae; genus Methylobacterium; species Methylobacterium sp. CCH5-D2. Next base: position 7,905 of record NZ_LSIX01000730.1, read on the forward strand.
GGATAGATCGCAGCCAGTGCCGCCGTAGCTCAGTTGGTTAGAGCACCAGATTGTGGATCTGGGGGTCCCCCGTTCGAGCCGGGGCGGTGGTACCATCGAATTGCAGGATGGGATGCGGGGTTGGCTTCTTGCCGGCCCCTTGTCGTTTTCCGGCGCCGCGTCGGCCGCGGCGCCGGCCCATCCGGGCCGCGGCCTCGGGCCGATCCTCCACGGCGTCCGTCGGTTTCCGCGTGGTTACGCGGGCGCGCACGCGGCGTTCCGTCTCTGCCGGACCTGCTATGCCGGACCTGCCGGCATCCGCGACGACGAAACGCCATGACCTCCGATCTCGGCTTCGACACCGTCCTGCTCCGCCTCGGGCTGAGCTTCGCCGCCGCGCTCCTGCTCGGCTGGAACCGGGAGGAACTCGGTCATCCGGCGGGCCTGCGCACCCTCGTGCTGATCTGCCTCGCGGCCTGCACCGCGATGCTGCTCGCCAACTGGCTGCTGGCCGGCAGCCGCGGGTCGGGCGAGGGCCTGATGCGGCTCGACCTGATGCGGCTGGCGCAGGGTATCCTGGCCGGCATCGGCTTCATCGGCGCCGGCACCATCCTCAAGCAGGACAACATCGTGCGCGGCGTCACCACCGCGGCGACCGTCTGGCTCGCGACCGTGATCGGTCTGTGCTTCGGGGCGGGTGCGTGGCCCCTCGGGACGGCGGCGACCGGCCTCGCACTCGTGACCCTCCAGGGCCTGCGCCCGGTCGAGCGGGTCCTGCGGCGCCGCAGCTACGGCGCCGTGACGGTGGTGTTCGACCCCGCGCTCACCTCGCACGCCGCGCTCCTCGCTCGCCTGGCCGAGACCGGGTTCAGCGTGCGCTCCACCACCCTCGAGCAGGAGGGCGCGCGCGGTGAGTTGCGCTGCCTCGGCGCGTACGGGGCCGCGATGCCCGACTGGCCGCTCGGCCTGCTCGCCCGGCTGCGCGCGGAGGCGGGCGTCGGCCGCGTGGTCTGGGAGGACATGGCGTGAGGGAGAGCCCCGCGCGGGGCCGGAACGTCTCCCCGCGGGCGCCGGTTGTCCGGGCGAAGGAGACATCCCGATGATGCAGACCAGAACCACGCTGCTCCCGACCCTCGCGCTCGGAATCGCCCTCGGCCTCGGCGCGACCGCGGCGGAGGCCAAGGGCTGCCTGAAGGGCGCCGTGGCGGGCGGCGTCGCCGGCCACATGGTGGGCCACGGCAAGGCCGGGGCCGCCGCCGGTTGCGCGATCGGCCACCACGAGGCCAACAAGAAGAGCCGGCAGCCGGCGCAGAGCGGCCAGCCCCAGGGACTGTGAGCGCCGGGCCGCGGCCGATGCCCCGCTACTTCTTCCACACCCGGATCGGCGCCGACCGGGTCGCCGACCCGGACGGTGTCGAGCTTCGGGACCCGGACCAGGCCTGGGAAACCGCGCGGGATACGGCCCGGACCCTGATGGGGCGCGATCGGGCCGGCCAGTCCCGGCTGTTGGGTGCCAGCCTTGTCGTCACCGACGCGGCCGGCGAGGTCGTGCTGGAATTTCCCTTCGCCGAGGCCGTAGAGCCGCCGGAGGACGAGAACCGGCCCTAGCGGCTCGGGCCTTTATCCATGTCGGCAAAGATCCGATCAGCAGCGCCTCGACAAAACGGCCGCGCTGCTCCATCTCTAGGACTGCGCATTCTGCGCAACATTGATCCACGAGAGACAAATCCCCACGATGTCACGCAATCGCGTGCGGCGGTCCTTCACCGTCGAGACGAAAGCGCGCGGCCGTCAGGCGCCCGCGACCCTGCCCGTGCGTGCGCCGCTGATCGAGCAGCCCTCTCCCGCTTTTCCGAGCCTCGAGGCCGCCGCGCTGTTCGGCGCGGGTCCCGCCCGCCCGGCCGAGGCGGAGACCGCGCCGGTCGGGCGCCCGGCGCCTCGCCGCATCCTGCCGAGCCTGATCGCGGCTCCCGCCGCCGAGCCGGAGGAGGCCGAGGAAGCCGCGTCCGTCGCGCGCGAGCCGCGCCTGCCGCGGGTGCGCCGGGTCAAGCTCCCGCGTACCGAGGCGCCCACGGAACCGGCCCGGGCCGAGCCGGAGCCCGCCAGCCGCCCTGAGGCGCCGCCCGCACCGGTCGATTCGGCCCAGCCGACGTCGACGCAGCCCAGATCGGTCCAGGCGAAGCCCGCCGAGCCGGTCCGCCGCTCCGGCCGCCGAGCCGAGAAGGCGCTGCCGCTGGGCGAGCGCTGGAAGCGGCGCCTGCCGCGGGTCTGCTGGTAGGGAGGGACCCTCAGGGCGTATCGACGCGCTCGATATCGAGCGCGAGGTGGGCCCGCAGGATCACCTCGCGCCGGTCGTTCCGGACCACCGCCAGGAAATCCTGGCGCTCGGGTCCGGGCGCGAGCCCCTGGGCGATCTTGGCCATGATCCGGACGAGCTTGGCCCGAACCTCGGCCTCGTCGGCGAGGTCGAAGCCGACGCCGTCGCGCACGAAGTTCGCGCCGTCGTGCAGGTCGATGAAGAACCGGGCCATCGTATCCGCGCCAGTGTGGGACAATCGCCCACGGCATTAGGGGACGAGGCGCCGGCCCCACAAGGCTCCGGACGGCACAGCGGGAAATGGTCGCGGGCGCGTGAGCCCGGCACGCGCCGGCTCAGTCCTCCCGGTCCTCGTCGCGCCTCAGCGTTCGGATCAGGCCGCGCGCCGCCTCGCGCACGTCCGGCGCGTCGATCGACCGGAACAGGGCGAGCAGTTCGACGAGGTCGTCCGCGGCAAGATCCCGGCCGACGCTCTCACGGATACGACCGTCGAGGAAGATAATCGGATCGACCCGCAGGATGGATGCGATCTCGGCCAGAAGTGTTGCCGTGCGTTCCGACGTGGGGCGAGCTAGCGGATCACCGTCTGGGACATGTTCCACGCACAATCCCCTTGCATCGTTGCCGCCGCGCGGCCGGCTATAGCCTAATCGCGAATCCTCGTCCTATAGATTTGTCGATCCGGGACGCGCGTCCCGCATCCTGCGCGGTCCGGCATGCTTCCCAAGCTCGTCGATCATACCTACGACCTGTTCCGCTCCTTCGATCGCGCGAGCACCGTCGAGGACCTGAACGCCTGCCTGGTCCGGGCCGTGGCGCGCTTCGGCGTCGAGAGCACCTTCGCGGGCGTCATCCCGCTGCCCGGGATCGGCCGCAGCGCGCAGGCCGCCCACGTGCTGATCGACCGGACGCCGCAGGGTTGGACCGACCGCTACTTCCGGGTCGGCCATCTCGACCGAGACCCCACCATCCGGCGCCTCACGACCGACGCGACGCCCTTCCTCTGGTCGGAGATCGAGCCGCTCTACCGCGAGGATCCGGCCGCGCGGCGGGTGATGGACGAGGCCGGAGACTTCCGGCTGCGCCAGGGCTTCACCGTGCCGCTCGTCACGCTGGACGGGCGGGTTGCGGGCTTCAGCTTCGGCGCGGAGCGGCTCGACCTCTCGCCGGAGTTGCGCGGGATGCTGCACCTCATCGCCTCCTACGTCTTCGGCCGTTCGCTGGTCCTCAGCCACGTGGCCGACGAGGGCGGGGGGCGCCCGCCCGTGCGCCTGACGCCGCGGGAGCGCGAGGCCCTGCAATGGGCCGCCGCCGGCAAGAGCGAGTGGGAGATCGGCACCCTGATGGCGATCTCCGAGCACGGGGCCGAGAAGCACCTGCGCTCGGTCCACCGCAAGCTCGGTGCCGGCAGCCGCACCCATGCGGTGGCCGAGGCCTTGCGCCGCGGACTTATAACCTAGAGTGTCTCTTTCGAGCCCGTGATCTGGCTGTGAGAAGCCGTCCCGAGGGCTGTTTTCCTAACATCGAGAGCGTCGCGGGCTGCGGAATGGTACGCGATCGCGGACTGTGAGCTCTCTTCCAGGTTGCGGATAACGGCGATCATCCATCGCGGAGATCGCCATGATCCACATCGTCACGGCCGAGAACACGGCGCGTTACGCCGACGCCCTGGAGCAGGCCTGGCGCCTGCGCCACCGGGTCTTCGTCGAGGAGAAGGGCTGGTCCGACCTCGCCCGCCCCGACGGCCGCGAGATCGACGGGTTCGACGACGCCCACGCGCTGCACATGCTGGCGATCGAGGCGGGCACCGTGGTCGGCTACCAGCGCATGCTGCCGACGACGCGGCCCTACCTGCTCACCGAGGTCTTGTCCGAACTCTGCGAGGTCGAGCCGCCGCGCAGCCCCCATGTCTGGGAGTGGACCCGCTACGCCGTCGAGCGCGGCCACCGGGACCGCGGGCGCATCCTCAGCCCCGTCGGCAGCGCGCTTCTCACCGGCATCGTCGAGTGGGGACTCGAATCCGGCGTCGATGCCATCGTCATCGAGATGAACCCGCTCTGGCTGCTGCGCCTCGTGCAGCTCCATTTCCGGGTGACGCCGCTCGGCCTGCCCCGCCCGATCGCCGGCGAGGACACGGTCGCGGTGAGCGCGGCCTTCGACGCGCGCACCCTGGCGCGCCTGCGCGCCGTCCGCGGCGACGACGCCTCCGTCCTGAGCGCGCGGCCCCCGCGCCCGCTGCGCCTCGCGAGCTGAGCGAACATCCGGGAGATTCCGACATGCCCAAGCTTCGACACGACATCGAGACCGTGCCGGCGGCCGCCGGCGCCGCGCCGGCGGATCCGGGCGCGCAGGCCGCGCTCCGCCGGCTCGCCGAGATCTGCATCGAGGCGCACGGCATCGTCGCCCGCGAGGGGCCGGCGGAGGTGCGTCTGCCGCTCGAGGCGCTCCTCGGACGGATCGGCCGCCGGCTCGGCGACGTCGATGCCGGGGCGCGCGGCGAGGCGGGTGGGGACTGAGCGCCCGGGCCGCGGCACAACCCGGCCGGCGGCGGCGAAACGCTCTGGTAACGGTGCGCGCGCGAGGGTGTGGATCCGTCCAGCACCCTCCGGGACCCGAGCATGATGACGAAGGACCAGCTCGCCGCCGAGCTGAAGCGCATCGCCACGTCGCAGATCAGCGACATCACCCGCGCGGTCAAGGAGGGCCAGAAGTCGATCGCCCTCAACGAGGTGCGCGACATGGCGCACCGCCTCAACCTGCTGGCCGACGCCTTCCACCCGCGTCAGGTCCAGTCCCAGCCGGGCGAGCCCGCCGCCGAGACGCCGCAGGCCGCCTGACCTCCCATCCACCCCGCAGGGCGGGTGCGGAGTCGCGTCCCGCCGGCATGAACAGGGAGCGCCTGATCATGATCCGCGTGTTCTTCAACATCCGCCTCGACGACGCCTACCTGCCGGAGCGCACCGGCCAGTGGGTGGAGGACGAGGCCGAGGCGCGCGACCTCGCGCGCATCATCGTGCGCCGGCTCGTGGCCGATCACGGCGGCGAGCAGCGCCTGCTCAACGCCGAGCTCGCGGTCACCGGCGAGGGCGGCGCGAGCCTGTTCGACGTCTCGTTCTTCGAGGCCCTCTACGTGCCGGTGGCCGCGCCCGGGCCGGTGGCCGAGCCCCTGCGCAGCGTCGCGACGATCCGGCCGCGCCCGCGCCTCGCGAGCCTGCTCGGGTCGTGGCGCGCGCAGGCGCTCGCCCTGGCGGCGGCTTGGCGTGCCCTGGCGGCGGGTTGGCGCGCCCGGGTCGCGGCGCTGCCCGCGCCGCGCGCGCTCCTGGCCGGCCGGCGGGGCGCCGCGCCCCGACCCCGCTTCCGCCTGGGCTTCGTGCACGGGGGCTGAACCGGGTCCTCCCGAAGCGTCTGGGCCCCCGTCGAGCCGGCCCTCAGCCGAACAGGTCCACCGTCGTGAAGCCGCGCGCCGCCAGGCGCTCGGCCAGGACGCGGCGGTGGCACCGCTCCGGGTCGCGCTCGTAGCAGAGCAGGCAGGTCGGCGCCCCCTCCGCCATCTCGGCGAGCGCGTCGAGGGCGAGCCCGCCGTCGGCGGTATCGAGCACCGTCTCGCAGTAGATCCTGCGCATCAGCCCGGCATCGTGGGCGCGGGCCGCCTCGCGCCCGGCCTTGGGCGTGCCGAGCGTCCGCAGATGCGCGTAGCCGATCCCCTTCTCCTCCACGCCGGCCTTCAGGGCGAATTTCGAGAAGCCGCGCTTGCGCGAGTTGGCCACCGCCCGCACGTCGGCGAGGAGCCCGACGCCCGCGTCGCGCAGCGCCCCCGTCAGGCGCTCGGGGTCGATGCCTTCGTAGCCTATGGTGAACAGAGTCTTGCCCAAGGTGCCGATCCGAAGATGCGTGTCCGAACCGGTACTTAAGCCGCCGCCCGCGGCCGCGCAAAGCGGCTCCGCGGCGGCTATGTGTCCGGCCCGCCACGCGTTCCGGAATTCCGCCGCAATGCCCGCAAAGTTCTGTTAACCGCCAGAAGGGCATCGAATACCCCTGTGATTGGCGCATGAGGCGGGTGCGGGGCATCGATGTCGCTGAGGATCTGGTCTTCCCTGACGTCGTCCCGGGCCGCGCGGGGCCGCATCGCGGGCCTCGCCCGCAGGGCCTTCGCCGTGACGGCGCTCGCCGGGCTCGCCGCCTGCGCCCAGAACAGCGACTTCTACCCGACCAAGGGCGACGTGAAGCCCCATCCGGGCGTGGCGCGGGCCAAGCGTCACCCCATCCAGGGCATCGACATCTCCAAGTGGCAGGGGCCGATCGACTGGGCCTCCGTCCGCGCCGCCGGCACGCAGTTCGCCTTCATCAAGGCCACCGAGGGCGGCGACCACGTCGACGAGCGCTTCCGCGAGAACTGGGAGGGTGCGGGCCGGGCCGGCGTGCCGCGCGGCGCCTACCACTTCGTGTTCTGGTGCCGCTCGGCGCGCGACCAGATGGAGTGGTTCAAGCGCAACGTGCCCAACGACCCGACCGCCCTGCCCCCGGTGCTCGACGTCGAGTGGAACGGTCACTCGCAGACCTGCCCGAAGAAGCTCCCGAAGGAGCAGGCGCTGGCCATGACCCGCTACATGCTGGAGGAGATGGAGCGCTACACCGGCAAGCGCCCGATCATCTACACCGACATCACCTTCCACAAGGACGTGCTCGAGGGCGAGCTGCCCGACTACCCGCACTGGCTGCGCTCGACCGCCGCCGAGCCCGAGCAGCGCTTCTCCAACCGCCGCTGGATGCTCTGGCAGTTCACCTCGACCGGCCGGGTGCCGGGCGTGCGCGGCGACGTGGACCGCAACGCCTTCTACGGCACGCAGGCGGAGTGGGCCTCCTTCCTCTCGACGGATTGCGACCCGCGCGACCACTCGCGCCTGTCCTCGCAGGGGCTCTGCACCGGCAAGTAGGCCGGGGGGACGCGGCCGCCCCGCGTCCCGGACGCCGCCGCGTCGAGCCTGGGCCGGGAGGCCGCCGACGCGGACGTGCGTCAGCGGGAGGAAAACTCCGGGATCCGTTCACGGTCTGTCTACAAACAGACAGATTTCGCGCAATCGATGTTGTAGGAGGGCCGGCAATCCCCCGATAGTAACGCACGATGCCGGCCGCGCCTGTTTCTTCGTTCGAGAACAACCAACTCCTCAAGGCGCTGAGCGACGCGGATCGCGACCTCGTCGTCCCGCATCTGGAAGCCGCGACGGTCCGGCGGGGTGAGATCCTGTTCGAGGCCGGGAGCGAGGTGCAGGTCATCACCTTCCCGTGCGACCGAGCGGTCGTCTCGCTCCTGATCACCATGCAGGACGGGCGCCGCGCCGAGACCGCCACGATCGGGCGGGAGGGGGCCGTGGGCGGCATCGTCAGCAACGGCCGCATCCCGTCCTCGACCCAGGCGGTCGTGCAGATCGGCGGCCCGGTCCTGCGCATCGAGTCGGCGCGCCTGCAGGACGCCAAGCGCCGCTCGGCCACGCTGCGCAACCTCCTGAGCCGCTACGGGGACTGCCTGCTCGCGCAGGTCCTGCAATCGGTCGCCTGCAACGCCCTGCACCCGATCGAGCAGCGCTGCCTGCGCTGGCTCCTCACCCTGCAGGACCGGCTCGGCACGGACGAGCTGCCGGTGACCCACGAAACGCTCGCCGCGATGCTCGGCGTGCAGCGCACCTACCTCACCCGGGTGCTCAGCACGCTCCAGGTCCAGGGACTGATCCGGGTCGGGCGCGGGCGCATCCACGTGCTCGGGCGGGCGGAGATGGAGGCCGGCTCCTGCGAGTGCCACGCGGTGGTGCGCCAGCACTACGAGGCGGTGCTGGGCCTGCCCGTGCCGGTGGCGGTGCCCCTCGCCGACGCCGGGCGCTGACGGGCGCGGCATGCCCGCACCGCGACCGCGCCCCTTGACCGGATGCCTGCGCCCGCTAAGGCATCCCGGCCAGTCCGGCACATGCGGGCACCGCGCGCGGGACGAGGCACCGCCGTCCCGACCGCCCCGATGACCGACCGCCCCGCCGACGATGCCCGCGAGACCGGGCGCCTCGACAGCCTCGGCCCGCGCCTCGTGCGCCTGGGCGAGAGCGCGCTCCTCATGCGCCTCGCGCTCGATGCCGGCGATATCGGGATCTGGGACTTCGACCCCGTCGGGGACCGGCTGGAATGGGACGGGCGCACCCGCGCCCTCTTCGGGCTCGGACCGGACGAGCCGGTGAGCTACGCGGGCACGTTCCTGCCGCGCCTTCACCCGCAGGACCGCGACGGGGTGGACGCGGCGCTTCGCGCCGCGCTGCGCCCCGAGGGGACCGGCCTGTTCGAGGCCGAGTACCGCGTCCGACTGCCGGACGAGGCCGCGCCGGGGGACGGAACGCGCTGGATCGCCGCGCGCGGGCGCCACGTCGTCTCGGGCGGCCGGGTGACCCGCATCGTCGGCACGGTGCGCGACATCACGCACCGGATGCGGGCGGCGCTCGCCGAGCAGGCCGTGCGGGAGCGCTACCGCCTCGTCACCCGCGCCACCAACGACGCGATCTGGGACTGGGACCTCGTCGCCGACGCGGTGACGTGGAACGAGGCGCTGACCACCGCCTACGGATGGGAGCTCGACCGGATCGAGGCGAGCGGCGGGTGGTGGCTCGCCCAGGTCCACCCCGCCGACCGGGGTCGCGTCGAGCAGGACATCCGCGCGGTGATCGCGGGCACCGCCGCCGAGTGGGCGCACGAGTACCGATTCCGGCGCGCGGACGGCTCCTTCGCGGAGGTGCTCGACCGCGGCTACATGGTCCGGGACGCGCAGGGGCGCCCGCTGCGCATGATCGGCGCGATGCTCGACGTGACCGAGCGCAACCGCGGCGAGGCCCAGTTCCGCGCGGTCTTCGAGGGCGCCAACCTCGGCATCGTGCAGCTCGACCCGCGCAGCCTGAAGGTGCTCAGGGTCAACCCGAAGCTCTGCGCGATCTGGGGCGCCCCCGCGGAGGC
>NZ_LSIX01000072.1:0-2388 GCF_001556475.1 Methylobacterium sp. CCH5-D2
GCTCGATCACACCCTTGTAGGTGTCGATCATGGTCTCGACCTGCTGGGACGTCACATCCTGGCGTGCGAGGAATAGGTGCTCGTAGATTGCCATGGTTGCCTGTCCGGGAGTGCAACGATCCACCCTAGCGCATATGGAAATGCCGGTGGCAAATTTCCTGCCCGCCCCGATGGGACTGAGGCGGCACGGTCGGTCCTGATCGGCTCGCGAACGGCCGGTGCGGCCGGCCGCGCGGTCGAGCAGGCCGACCGCGCTCCCATGCTCGCCCGCCCCTACTGGCAGAAGGTCTTCGCGCCGGGCGTCCAGCTGCCGAAGCCGGTGGCGACCATGTTGGTGATCACCCGGCAGACGTAGAGCTTCTGGGCCGGGTTGTTGTTGGGGCCGGCGTGGTAGCGCGCCACGGCCAGGGTCCAGCTGCCCTCGCGCTCCTTCAATTCCTTCAGGAAGCGGGTGGCGTACTCGACGTTCTGGCGCGGGTCGATCATCGCCTCGAGCGAGGGGAACTTCGCCCGGTGATAGTGGTGGTTGATCTGCATGCAGCCGAGATCGACCAGCCGCGTGCCGGCCGCCTGCGCCTCGCCGAGCTTGCGCAGCACGTCGGCCGGGCCGGTGCCGAAATAGGCCCGGCCGCCGATGTTCATCGCGTAGGGCTGGAGCGAGCCGCGCTTGCCGCTCTCGGTCAGCCCCACCGCGTAGAGCATGCCCAGCGGCACCCCGTGCTTGGCCGCGGCCTGCGCCATCTGCTGCTCGCAGACGCGGCTGGGGGCGGCCGGCACCGGCACGTCGGCCGCCGAGGCCGTGGGACTCGACACCGCGGGCGCGGGCGCGGTGGCGCCGGCCGGCGCCCCGCACAGGCTAGAGATACAGGCCGCGACGATCGCGCGCGTCAGGATACGCCTCATGTCCCCTCTCCCCGCTCCGGGGTCCCTCGCTCCCGCGGCGGGCGGTCTGGTCGGGGTTGCGCCCCTCCCCGCCCTGGCCGCCACCCTGGCTCCCGCCCTGGCCGCCCTCGGCCGGGAAACCCGGCAGGCCGCGGCCCGGCGCGGCCTGAGCGCCCTGCCCGGCGCCCTGTCCGGCCCCTTGCCCGGCTCCCTGGCCCGAGCCCGGCTGGCCGCCCGACAGCTCCGCCCCGCCCGCCTGGATGGCGACGAGGTCGGTCTGGTAGCCGGCCCCGCGCAGCAGCTCGGTCAGGGCGCCGCCGTCGCGGCGCAGCAGTTCGGCGGTGTCGTGGCGGCCGGTCTCCAGGCCGATCTCCAGCCGGCCCTCCTGCAGGCGCATCCGCACCGTCACGGTGCCGAGGTCGCCCGGCTGGAGCTGGATCGTGAGCAGGCGCAGCGGCCCCTCGGGCAGCTGGCCCGGCCGCGCCGCCTGGGCCGGCGCCGCGGCGGCGGGAGCCTCCGCGGCGATCGCCTGGGCGAGCTGGCGCAGCGTCGCGGGCGGCAGCCCGGCCTGACCCCCGGCCGCGCCCGGGACCGCGTCGGTCGCCTCGGCCTCGCCCGGCGCCGGGTCGGGGACGGCGCCCTCCCGGCCCGCGGTCCCCGCATTCTGGCCGGCATCTTGGCCGGAGGCTTGGCCGGACATCTGGCCGGACGCTTGGCCGTGTGTCCGCGCCACGGCCGGGGCCGTGCCGGCCCGGGCATCGACCGACTCGGTCCCGGCCTGCACCGACGGGCTCCCCGACCGGGCACCGGCCGCCGTCCGCTCCGCCTCGCGGGCCTGCGCCGTCCGGCCGCCGGCCGGGACGGGCGCGGGCGTGTCGGTCGCCGCGGAGGCCGCCGCCGCGACCGCGGCCGGCGGGACGGCCGATGCGGCCGGGTCCGCGGCCGGGACGGCCGGCGCGGCCGCCCGCGGGGTTTCCGGAGGCGGCGCGACGGTCGCGCCGCCGGTCCGCAGTGCCGCCGGCCCGGATCCCGGCAGCGCGGCGCCCTCCGCCTGGGCATTCGCCCCGGCGGCCCGCGCGTCCGGGCCCGTCACCGCGGCGAGGGCGGCCGCGGCGTCCGGCACGGCACCGGCCGCGGGGCCGGCGGGCAGCCCGGAGGGCGCGACCGGCGCGAAATGCGTCTCCTGCGCCAGGACCGCGAGGGTCGGCCGCGCGGCCGGAGGCTCCGCCGAGGCGGCCCGGCGCGCGGCGCGCTCGGCCAGGGCGGCGAGGTCCGTCGCGGCGCCGGCACCCGGGGCGGCGAGCGCCGCCGCGGCCGCCTGGACCTGTGCGGCCGGCGTCTGTGCGGTCAGCGTCTGTGCGGTCTGCGTCTGGGCGGCCTGCATCTGTGCGGCCTGCGCGGTCTGCTGCACCCCCGCCTGCTGCCCGAGGACCGGGGCCGCCTCCTGCCCCGCGCCGAACAGGGCGCGCAGCGCGGCCTGCGGGTCGATGGCCGGCTCGGCGGGGG
>NZ_LSIX01000731.1:0-4797 GCF_001556475.1 Methylobacterium sp. CCH5-D2
TCTACGTCTCCAACGCACCCTACACCGAGCTCCAGAAGGTCCTCGGCGTCTTCTCCAGCGTCACGGGACCCGTCGCATCCGCGGCGGCCGTCTACGCCTACTCGAAGTAGGGGCGGTGGACGCCCGTCCGCGTTCCGGCACGGTTCCCCTCGCGCCCGTGCCGGGACGCGGCGCTCAGCCGGTCCTCGGCGCCTCCAGCGCTCGGATGTCGTCCGGCCGCTCGAACAGGAAGTCCGGCCCCGCCGCGCGCAGCGCCTCCGGTCTGGTATAGCCCCAGCCGACCGCCCCGAAGGCGCAGCCGACCGCACGGGCCGCCTCCAGGTCCCGCAACTCGTCGCCGATGCAGAGCGTATCCGCAGCAGGCAGGCCCGCGCTCCGCAGGAGCCTGCGCAGCCGGGCGGCCTTGCCGAACACCGAGGCGCCGCAGGCCCAGTGCGCGACGTGGCCCGCGCTCTCCGGGCCCAGCACCCGCTCGACGTTCGCCCGGCTGTTCGAGCTGAGCAGGGCGAGGGTCGGACCGGCGGCGGCGAGCCCGGCCAGAACCTCCGCGATGCCCGGAAACGGGCGGATCGCCGCGATGTCCCGCGCCATCAGGGCGTGCATGTGCCGGCTGATCAGCGGCAGCTTCCAGAGCGGCACCTCGAGACGGCGCATGACGGCGGCCGCGCTCATCCCCCGCAGCGTCTCGGCCTCCTCGGGCGCGACCCGCCGGAAGCCGTAGCGGTCCGCGACCCCGTCGAGGACGCCGCAGAACCAGCCGAAGCTGTCGGCGAGCGTGCCGTCGAAATCGAGGACGACGAGGCGGTAGCGGCCCGGCAGGGGCGCCCGCGGCGGCACGGGGCTTGGTGGCACGGCGAGGACCCGGAATGGGAGCGGCGCGCGCCATCAAGCACGCGCCGCCCCTCCGGCCAAGCTGGACCCGTGCCTCAGGCCGCCTTCTGGGCCAGCGTCGGATAGTCGACGTAGCCCTCCGGACCCTGGCTGTACCAGGTCTTGGCATCGTCCTTCTGGAGCGGTGCGTCCGCGGCGATACGCGCGGGCAGGTCCGGGTTGGCGATGAAGGTGCGGCCGAAGGCGATCGCGTCGCACACGCCCGAATCGAGCGTGGCCTGCCCGCTGCGTCCGTCGTAGTCGGAGTTCAGGATCAGCGGGTTGCGGAAGCGCTCGCGGATCACCGGCGCCACGGGCGGTACGTCGGCCTTGCCGAAGGTGCCGTTCGGCCCCGGCTCGCGCATCTCCAGGAAGGCGATGCCGATCTCGTCGAGCGCGGCGGCGGCCGCGCCGAACAGGGCGTGGGGCTCGGAGTCGTTGACGCCCTGGATCTCGCCGTTGGGCGAGAGGCGCACGCCGGTGCGGTCGGCGCCCGCGACCTTGGCGACCCGCTCCGTCACCTCGCGCAACAGGCGGATCCGGTTCTCGATCGGGCCGCCGTAGGCGTCCGTGCGGCGGTTCGGCCCGTCCCGCAGGAACTCGTCGATGAGGTAACCGTTCGCCGCGTGGATCTGCACGCCGTCGAAGCCGGCCGCCAGCGCGTTGCGGGTGGCGCGCTCGTAGTCGGCGAGCAGGCGCGGGATCTCGTCGGTCTCCAGCGCCCGCGCCTCCGCGTAGGGCTTCTTGCCCGCGTAGGTGTGGGCCTGGTCCGGCGCCGTGGAGGCGGAGGACGAGACGGGCCGCTCGCCGCCGAGGAAGTCCGGATGGACGAGGCGGCCCATGTGCCAGAGCTGGCAGACGATTCGGCCGCCCCGGTCGTGCACCGCCTTCACCACCGGCTCCCAGGCCTCCGCCTGCGCGTCCGACCAGATGCCCGGCGCGAAGGGCCAGCCGAGGCCCTCCTGGCTGATCCCGGTCGCCTCCGAGATGATGAGGCCGGCGCTCGCCCGCTGGGCGTAGTACTCGGCCATGATCGGCGTGGGGACATGCGCGCGGTCGGCGCGCCCGCGGGTGAGCGGGGCCATGAAGATGCGGTTCGGCGCCTCGATGGCGCCGATGCGGATCGGGTCGAGCAGTGAGGGCATTCTAATCCCGTGTGTGTGCTGCAATCGGCAGATGCACGCTCACATGGGCAGCCGATCCGGTCCGGCCAGTGCGGCACCGCACACACGACGGGCCGGCCAAGGATAGGCCGGCCCGCCTCTCGGGTCCGTCGCGGGGCTCAGCTGTGCGCCAGCACGGCCAGCAGCAGCAGGGCGATGATGTTGGTGATCTTGATCGCCGGGTTCACGGCCGGGCCCGCCGTGTCCTTGTAGGGGTCGCCGACCGTGTCGCCGGTCACCGCCGCCTTGTGGGCGTCGGAGCCCTTGCCGCCGTGGTGCCCGTCCTCGATGTACTTCTTCGCGTTGTCCCAGGCGCCGCCGCCGGACGTCATCGAGACCGCGACGTAGAGGCCGGTGATGATCACGCCGAGCAGCGAGGCGCCCACCGTGGCGAAGGCCTGGCTCTTGCCCGCGATCAGCTGGATCACGAAGAACAGAACGATCGGCGTCAGGACCGGCAGGAGCGAGGGCACGATCATCTCGCGGATCGCGGCGCGCGTCAGCATGTCGACGGCGCGGCCGTAATCGGGCCGGTCGGTCCCCTGCATGATGCCGGGCTTCTCGCGGAACTGGCGCCGCACCTCCTCCACCACGGCGCCGGCGGCGCGACCCACCGCCGTCATGGCGATGCCGGCGAAGAGGAACGGAATCAGGCCGCCGAGCAGCAGGCCGACCACGACGTAGGGGTTCGACAGCGAGAAATCGACGACGACGCCCTTGAAGAAGCGGTACTGCGTGTCGCTGGCGTTGGCGATGAAGTAGTTCAGGTCGGAGGTGTAGGCGGCGAACAGCACCAGCGCTCCGAGGCCCGCAGAGCCGATGGCGTAGCCCTTGGTCACCGCCTTGGTGGTGTTGCCGACCGCGTCGAGGGCGTCCGTGGACTTCCGCACGTCCGGCGGCAGGCCGGCCATCTCGGCGATGCCGCCCGCGTTGTCGGTGACGGGGCCGAAGGCGTCCAGCGCCACGACGAAGCCGGCGAGCGCCAGCATCGCGGTCACCGCGATGGCGATGCCGAAGAGGCCGGCGAGCGCGTAGGTCGCGATGATGCCGGCCACGATCACGATCGCCGGCAGCGCCGTCGATTCGAGCGAGATCGCCAGACCCTGGATCACGTTGGTGCCGTGGCCGGTAACCGAGGCGTCGGCGATCGACTTCACGGGCCGGAAGTTCGTGCCGGTGTAGTACTCGGTGATCACCACGATCAGCGCGGTGATCGCCAGCCCGATCACCGCGCAGCCGAACAGGCCGGCCGAGGTGAAGCTCTGCCCGGTCGAGGTGGTGAAGCTCGTGGAGAACCCGCCGAGCAGGGTGAGGTTGACGAGGGCGATCGCCGCGACCGAGAGCACGCCGGCCGTGATCAGGCCCTTGTAGAGCGCGCCCATGATCGACTGGTTGGCGCCGAGCCGCACCGCGTAGGTGCCGGCGATGGAGGTGACGATGCAGGCCGCCCCGATGGCCAGCGGGTAGAGCATCATCGATTCGAGCACCGCGCCCCCGCTCCCCGTGGGGCCGGAGAAGAAGATCGCGGCGAGCACCATGGTGGCCACGACCGTGACCGCGTAGGTCTCGAACAGGTCGGCGGCCATGCCGGCGCAGTCGCCGACATTGTCGCCCACGTTGTCGGCGATGGTGGCGGGGTTGCGCGGATCGTCCTCCGGGATACCGGCCTCGACCTTGCCGACGAGGTCGCCGCCGACATCCGCGCCCTTGGTGAAGATGCCGCCGCCCAGCCGCGCGAAGATCGAGATCAGCGAGGCGCCGAAGCCGAGGGCCACCAGCGCGTCGATCACCTCGCGGCTCGACGGCGCGAGCCCGGCGCCGCGGGTGAGGTAG
Organism: Methylobacterium sp. CCH5-D2; assembly: GCF_001556475.1. Classification (NCBI taxonomy): domain Bacteria; kingdom Pseudomonadati; phylum Pseudomonadota; class Alphaproteobacteria; order Hyphomicrobiales; family Methylobacteriaceae; genus Methylobacterium; species Methylobacterium sp. CCH5-D2. Next base: position 3,867 of record NZ_LSIX01000731.1, read on the forward strand.
AGGTAGTAGAGGGCGACGCCCAGCAGCGCGAGGCCGGCCACCAGCATGCCGGTGACGGCGCCGGACTTGAACGCGACCTCCAGGCCCCCGCCGAGCGAGGTGGAGGCGGCTTGCGCCGTGCGGACGTTGGCGCGCACCGAGACGTTCATGCCGATGAAGCCGGCGACCCCGGAAAGCACCGCGCCGATCAGGAAGCCCACCGCCACCTTGATCCCGAGAAAGACGGCCAGCACCACGAAGAGGACGACGCCGACGATGCCGATCGTCGCGTATTGCCGCCGCAGATAGGCCTGGGCGCCCTCCGCGATGGCGCCCGCGATCTCCTGCATCCGCTGGGTGCCGGGGTCGCGCTTCAACACGTCGGTGATCGTGACGATCCCGTAGGCGACGGCGCAGAGCCCGCCCAGGATGATCAGCAGCAATGGTGTCATTCTACCGTCCTTGAATTCGATGCCTGGCGTGGGCTTGTGATCGTGGAGCTTGGCCGGATCCGGCCATGGGACGTGTGCTCTGGACGTGATTCGGTGACGTTCGCTGCAGTACGGGCATTCCTTCCCAAGACGTCCCCGCCATGCTTGCCAAACTTCGCGGCACAGAGCAAACAGGACTTCGGGCAAGCAACATCTGATCTTGCTGCGGCGCAGTAAAGAGCCGGGCAGGATTTTGCGGTGCGATGACTTGAGTTCATCGAGAACTGGGCCGGACTAGCGCCGGGCTGGCCGGCCTCTGCCGGGTGAGCGAGATCGATCGCGTCGGGCCCGGAATCGTCGGACGGCGCGGTTCCGGTCTGGTCTCGGCGGCAGCCGATCGAGCCCGGCCGGACGACCGGCCGGCGCTCGGGGGACACGGATTTTGGTTGAGCGGTTCGGCGCTGTAAGGTGAACCGCGCCATGCCCCCTCTCCCATAGGGAGAGGGTTGGGGTGAGGGGTA
>NZ_LSIX01000732.1:0-7960 GCF_001556475.1 Methylobacterium sp. CCH5-D2
GGCAGCCTCATACCCCTCACCCTGTCCCTCTCCCTATGGGAGAGGGGACCCGCGCTTCGTTCCGAGACGATGCGTTGGACCGAACCCACCAACCGGAAACCGTCTCAGGCGGCGGGCTTCAGCGCGCCCGTCCGGTCATGGAAGTCCGGCCCGTTCGTCGTCTTGGCCACATGGCCGGCGCGGATGACGAAGTCGCCGAAATGCTCGCCCGGCTGCCGGTTCTTCGCGTAGTCGGCGAACAGCGGGTCGAGGATGCCGCGGATCTCCGAGGCCTGGACGTCCTCGCGGTAGAGCTTGCTCAGCCGCGAGCCGTCGAAGGCGGCGCCGAGATAGAGGTGGTAGCGCTCGGGCCCGCGGCCGACGAGGCCGATCTCCGAGATGAAGGGCCGGGCGCAGCCGTTCGGGCAGCCGGTCGAGCGGATCGTGATGTCCTCGTCCGCGAGGCCGTGGCTCGCCAGGCTCTCCTCGAGCTCCGAGACGAGATCCGGCAGGTAGCGCTCGCTCTCGGCGAGCGCCAGGCCGCAGGTCGGCAGCGCCACGCAGGCGAGCGCGTTGCGGCGCAGCGCGCCCGCGCCGTTGGTGAGGCCGTACTCGGCCACCAGCGCGTCGATCTCGGCCTTCTTGGCCGCCGGCACGTTGGCGATGATCACGTTCTGGTTGCCCGTGAGGCGGAAATCGCCCTCGTGCACCTCGGCGATGCGGCGGAAGCCCGACAGGAACTGCGGCCCGCCCTCGACGTCCTTGATCCGGCCGGACGGCACGTAGAGCGTGAGGTGGTGGCGCCCGTCCTCGCCCTCGACCCAGCCGTAGCGGTCGCCGTTGCCCGTGAAGGTGAAGGGCTTCGGGTCGGCGAGCGGCTTGCCGACGCGCTTCTCGACCTCGGCCCGGAAGGCTTTGAGGCCGTAGCGCTCGATCGTGTACTTGAGCCGCGCGTTCTTGCGGTTCTTGCGGTTGCCCCAGTCGCGCTGGACCGTCATCACGGCTTCCGCCGCTTTGAGGGCGTCCGCGGGCTCCACGAAGCACATCACGTCGGCGGTGCGCGGGAAGGTGTCGGTCTCGCCGTGGGTCATGCCCATGCCGCCGCCCACCGTGACGTTCCAGCCGGTGAGCTTGTTCTTCTTGTCGAGGATCGCGATGAAGCCGAGGTCGTGGGCGAAGATGTCGACCTCGTTCGAGGGCGGCACCGCCACCACGGTCTTGAACTTCCGGGGCAGGTAGGTCCGGCCGTAGACCGGCTCGATCTCGGCCGCGTCCTCGCCGCCGACCACGCGCTCGCCGTCGAGCCAGATCTCGCGCCACGCGCTCGTCTTCGGCAGGAGCGAGTCGGAGATGTCCTTGGCGAGCTTCAGGGCCTCCCGGTGCGCGCCGGCCTGGGCCGGGTTCGTGGCCGCCATCACGTTGCGGTTGACGTCGCCGCAGGCCGCGATCGTGTCGAGCAGCGCCGCGTCGATCGCCGCCATCGTGCGCTTGAGGTTCGACTTGATGACGCCGTGGTACTGGAAGGTCTGGCGCGTCGTGGCGCGCAGCGCGTTGCCCGCGTAGGTGCGGGCGATGTCGTCGAGGATCAGCCACTGCTTCGGCGTCACCACGCCGCCCGCGATGCGCAGGCGGATCATGAAGCTGTAGGCCTTGTCGAGCTTCTTCCGGGTGCGCTCGGCCCGGATGTCGCGGTCGTCCTGCAGGTACATCCCGTGGAACTTCACGAGCTGCCCGTCATCCTCCGAGATCGCCCCGGTGGCATGCTTGAGGAGGCCGTCGGCGAGCGTGCCGCGGAGGTACCCGCTGGCGATCTTGATGTGCTCGTTGGCCGAGAGTGCGGCCGCGCGCGCGGCTTCCGCATCGGTGATCGGGCGCTCGGTCGGGGGCGTCTCGTAGGTGCGCTCGGCCGGGGTCTCGGCGGCGTCGCGGGGGCTGTGGTCGTCCATGGAACGAATCCAATATCGTCGAAAGCGTAAATCTCTCCCTCGCCGGGGCCTTGAGCCCGCGGGCGGGGGAGAGCGTGGAGCGTGCTGTTCGGGAGGTTCGCTCCCTGCTCCCGCGGCGGGGGCATCCGCCTCCGCAACAGGATGTACCCGCGCCGGGGGCGGGCGTTCCGGTCTTCAGTAGACGTCCTGCTGGTAGCGGTGACCGCGCTCCAGCGTCGCGACCTGCGCCTCGGCGTCGGCCGGGCTCAGGCCCTTCGTGGTCTCGTAGGCCTTCACCACGGCGGCCCGCACGTCGCGCGCCATGTTCTTGGCATCGCCGCAGACGTAGAGATGCGCGCCCCCGTCGAGCCAGGAGACCAGCTCCGCGGCGTGCTGGGTGATCCGGTCCTGCACGTAGATCTTTTCCGGCTGGTCGCGCGAGAAGGCCACGTCGATCTTGGTCAGCGAACCGTCCTCCAGGGCCTCCTGCCACTCGAGCTGGTAGAGGAAGTCGTGGGTGAACTGGCGGTCTCCGAAGAACAGCCAGGAGCGCCCGGAAGCCTCCGTCGCGCGGCGCTCCTGCACGAAGGCGCGGAAGGGCGCCACGCCCGTACCGGGCCCGACCATGATGATGTCGGTGGCGGGATCCTGCGGCAGGCGGAAATGGCGGTTGGGCTTCAGCCGCACCCGCAGCTTGGCTCCGTCGCGGATGCGGTCGGCCACGTGCACCGAGGTGACGCCGGAGCGGGCGCGCCCGTGGGTCTGGTAGCGCACGGCGGCGATCGTCAGGTGGACCTCGTCGCCGACCTCCTTGCGCGAGGAGGCGATCGAGTAGGCCCGCGGCGGCAGCGGCCGGGTGATGGCGCCGAGGTGCTCGCCCGTAAGCTTGGCCGGGTAGGTCTCGATCAGGTCGATGAGCTGGCGCCCCTCGATCCAGGCGCGGGCCTCGCCGCTGTCGATGAGCTTCTGCGCGTCGGCGTGGCCGGTCGCCTTGACGAAGCGCTCGATCGTGGCGGCCGAGAGCGTGGTGATGTCGCGCTCGGAGAGCAGCGCCTTGCGCAAGGCCTCGTCGCCCTCGAGGCCGGCAGCCTTGAGGATCTCGTCCACGAGTTGCGGATCGTTCTCGGGGTAGATCTCGAGGGAGTCGCCCGGCTCGTAGGCCGGCGCGCCCTCCTCGAAGGCGAGCGCGAGGTGGATCGTCTCCTTGTCGGAACGCGAGGAGTTGAGGTTCACGTGCTCGACCACCTCGACCAGGTAGGGCTCGCGGCTCGGCTCGGCATCCTCGTCCTCGGCCCCGCCCGCGCGGGCGAAATCGACCGCCACCACGTTGTCGGCGGGCGCAGGTGCCAGCGCCTTGAGCGTCGCCTTGATCCAGTCGGCGGCAGGCTTGTCGAAGTCGAGGTCGAGGTCGGCGCGCTCCGCGGCGCGCTTGCCCCCCAGCGCCTCGAACCGAGCGTCGAGCGCCTTGCCGATGGCGCAGAACTCCGCGTAGCTCGTGTCGCCGAGCGCCAGCACCGCGAACTCGACGCCGTCGAGGCGGGGCGCCGCGTCACCCATCAGCTCGCCGTAGGCCCGCACCGCGCGGGCCGGCGGCTCGCCCTCGCCCCAGGTCGCGGCGATCGCCACGATCTTGCCGGCCTTCGGCAGGGTCGCGAGGTCGAGGTCGGCGAAATCCACCACCTTCGGCTTGAAGCCCTGCTTGCGCGCGAGCTTGCCGACGTCGCCCGCGAGCTTCTCCGAGTTCCCCGATTCGCTGGCGAACAGGACGGTCAGCGGCTCGGCGGCCTTCGGGGGGGCGGCCGGCGCCGCGGCGGGCTGGCCGCCCGCGGCGTCGAGGCCGGCGAGGAAGCCCGCGAGCCAGGCGCGCTGGATGGGCGTCGCGGCGCCGAGCACCGCGTCGAGGCTGGCGCGCTCGTTGTCGGCGAAGGGCGCGGTGCGGGGGAGTATGGCTTGGCGTGACATCAGGTGACCATGTCGTCGTACGCGAGGCTTCTGTCAACGGGGAACGTTCTTTTTACAGAACCACGCAGGAAGAGAAGAAGCCGTCTGCTGTTGCGTTGCAGAAGAAAATATTATTCTCCAACCACCGCCAGAGTCGGCGCGGTCCCGGGCAGATGCCGGCCGTGCGTCGGTGGAGCGGGCAGGGGCAGGGCGGTGGTGGACTTCACCTTCTCCATGGCGAAGCGGGAGGTGACGTTCTTGAGCGGCAGGGTCGCGATGAGCTTCTTATAAAAGGTGTCGTAGGCGGCCATGTCGGCGACGACGACCCGCAGCATGTAATCGACGTCGCCGGCCATGCGGTAGAATTCCAGCACCTCCGGCATCGCCGAGACGGTGTCGGCGAAGCGCTCCAGCCAGTCCTTCGAGTGGTCGGCCGTCTCGATGGAGACGAAGACCGTGAGGCCGAGCCCGAGCTTCACAGGATCGAGCACCGCCACGCGCCGGTCGATGACGCCGTCCGCCTCCAGGCGCTGGATGCGCTTCCAGCAGGGCGTCTGCGACAGGCCCACGCGCTCGCCGATCGCGGCGATCGAGAGGGTCGCGTCCGTCTGGAGCAGGGCGAGGATCTTCAGATCGATCGAATCCACGGGACCTCCGGCGTGACGTGCGGGCGGGTGGGACGACGCGGGATTGAGAAGGATCTTCCTTGTGGCGGCAACCGAACCCGTCTCCGGACCGTTGCGCCGCTATCCCCCGCCGCCGGGGCGAATGCGCGCCGCGCAAAGCCGCCCCGCCTTGACTTCGTTCGTTATAGCGAACATCTCAACCCTCACACAACCGCAGTTTTGCGCCGAACACCCATGACCCTGCTCAACCCACAGGCCGCCGACGCCCTCGCGGCCGCCCTGAAGGAGCGCGACCTGCCCGGTCGGATCCACCTGATCGAGGCGGAGGTGCCGGGCCGGCTGGTCTTCACCACGAGCCTCGGCATCGAGGATCAGGTGCTGACCCACGCCATCGCGCTGGCCAAGGGACGGACCGAGATCGTCACCCTCGATACCGGCCGGCTCTACCCGGAGACCTACGACGTCTGGGCCGAGACCGAATCGGCCTACGGCATCCGCATCCGCGCCTACGCGCCCGAGCGCGAGGCCGAGGAGCGCTTCGTGGCCGAGGAGGGCATCAACGGCTTCCGCCACTCGGTCGCCGCCCGGCAGGCCTGCTGCGGCTTCCGCAAGGTCGAGCCGCTCGCCCGCGCCCTGAAGGGCGCTGCCGGCTGGCTCACCGGCCTGCGCGCGGGCCAGTCGGCCAACCGCGCCGCGACCCCGCTCGCCGCCTACGATGCCGAGCGCGACCTCCTGAAGCTCAATCCCCTGGCGGACTGGTCGCGCGAGGACGTCGACCGCTTCGTGCGCGACAACTACGTGCCCTACAACGTGCTGCACGACCGCGGCTTCCCGTCGATCGGCTGCGCGCCCTGCACCCGCGCGATCCGCGTCGGCGAGAGCGAGCGCGCCGGCCGCTGGTGGTGGGAGCAGGAAGAGAAGAAGGAGTGCGGCCTGCATGTCGGCCGGACGGCCGGCTCGCCCGACGCGAACGTCGAGCCCGGCCGCGAAGCCGCCGTGTTCGAACCGCAATCCGCGACCACAGAGACCCAACGCAATCTGGAGATGGCCCGATGAGCGCCGCCCAAGCGGTGAATGCCGCGCCGAGTCGCAACCTCGCCCAAGACCGGCTGACGCATCTGCAGCGCCTGGAGGCCGAGAGCATCCACATCTTCCGGGAGACGGTCGCCGAGACCGAGAACCCGGTGATGCTCTACTCGATCGGCAAGGACTCGTCCGTCCTGCTGCACCTGGCGCTGAAGGCCTTCGCGCCGGGCAAGCTGCCCTTCCCGCTGCTCCACGTCGACACGACCTGGAAGTTCCGCGAGATGATCGCCTTCCGCGACCAGCGCGCGAAGGAACTGGGCCTCGATCTCCTGGTCCACACCAACCCGGACGGGCTCGCCCGCGGCGTCGGGCCGATCAGCCACGGCTCCGAGGTCCACACCGACGTGATGAAGACGCAGGCCCTGCGGCAGGCGCTGGACCAGCACAAGTTCGACGCGGCCTTCGGCGGGGCGCGGCGCGACGAGGAGGCGAGCCGCGCCAAGGAGCGCATCGTCTCCCTGCGCACCGCGCAGCACCGCTGGGACCCGAAGCGCCAGCGCGCCGAGCCCTGGCACCTCTACAACATGCGCAAGAAGCGCGGCGAGAGCTTGCGCGTCTTCCCGCTCTCGAACTGGACCGAGCTCGATATCTGGCTCTACATCGAGCAGGAAAACATTCCGATCGTGCCGCTCTACTTCGCCAAGGAGCGGCCGGTGGTGGAGCGCGACGGCCAGTTGCTGATGGTCGACGACGAGCGCCTGCCGCTCAACCCCGGCGAGACCCCGCAGATGCGCCGGGTCCGCTTCCGCACGCTCGGCTGCTACCCGCTGACCGGCGCGGTCGAGAGCCCGGCCGCGACCTTGCCTGAGATCATCGGCGAGACGCTGGCCGCCCGCACCTCGGAGCGGCAGGGCCGGGTCATCGACAAGGACGGAGCGGGCGCCATGGAGCGCAAGAAGCAGGAGGGCTATTTCTGATGACGATCCACCAGTCACCGGAGGCCTTCGGCTACGAGGCCTTCCTGGCCGCCCACCAGCGCAAGGAAGTGCTGCGCTTCATCGCCTGCGGCTCGGTGGACGACGGCAAGTCGACCCTGATCGGGCGCCTGCTGCACGACACCAAGCAGATCTTCGACGACCAGATCTCGGCCCTGCAGCGCGACTCGCGCAGGCACGGCACGCAGGGGCAGGAGATGGATCTGGCGCTCCTCGTGGACGGCCTGCAGGCCGAGCGCGAGCAGGGCATCACCATCGACGTGGCCTACCGCTTCTTCTCGACCGAGAAGCGCTCCTTCATCGTGGCCGACACCCCCGGCCACGAGCAGTACACCCGCAACATGGCGACCGGCGCCTCGACCGCCGACGTCGCGGTGATCCTGGTCGATGCCCGCCAGGGCCTGACCCGGCAGACGCGCCGCCACGCGCTCCTCGTCTCGATGCTCGGCATCAAGCGCATCGCTCTGGCCATCAACAAGATGGACCTCGTCGGCTGGTCGCAGACGAAGTTCGAGGAGATCCTGGCGGGCTTCACGGACTTCACGAAGAATCTCGGCTTCGCCGAAGTGCGGGCGATCCCGCTCTCGGCCAAGAACGGCGACAACGTCGTGCTGCCGGGCACCGCCGCCACGTGGTACGCGGGCGGCACGCTGCTCTCCTATCTCGAGGACGTGCCGGTGCACGAGGAGGCGCTGGCCGCCCCCTTCCGCATGGCGGTGCAGTGGGTGAACCGGCCGGATTCCGAGTTCCGCGGCTATTCCGGCCGCATCGCGTCGGGCCAGGTGCGTCCGGGCGACAGCGTCACGATCGCGCCGAACGGCCGGACCTCGACGGTCGCCCGCATCTACACGGCGGACGGCGACCTCGCGGTCGCGGGCGAGGATCAGTCGGTGACGCTGGTGCTCGCCGATCAGGTCGACGCGTCCCGCGGCAACGTGATCGCGGCGACCGACCGGCCGATGCAGGTCTCGGACACACTGGATGTCCGCCTGTTCTGGGCCTCCGAGAGCCCGCTGGCGCCGGGCGCGGCGCTGCTCGCCAAGATCGGCACGGTGACGACCAACGCGACCGTGACGGCGATCCGCACCCGCATCGATCCGGAGACGGGCCAGCCGGGTCCCGCCGAGCAGCTCACGGCCAACGACATCGCCGACGTGACGCTGACCCTCGATCGGCCGGTGGCCTTCGACGCCTACGCGGAGAACCGCGAGACCGGTGGCCTCATCCTGATCGACCGCGAGACCACGGACACGGCCGCCCTCGGTCTGGTCCAGGCGCCGCGCAAGGCGGATGGCGGGGCGCGGATCCCGACGACCACGGAGGTGGCGGGCAAGGCGAAGCCGCAGCAGGGCGGCTTCCTGGCGAAGCTGCGCGGGCTGTTCGGAGGCTGACCGGCCGAAGGCCGCGCAGCTCTCCCTCCCCCCTCTGCGGGGGAGGGTGGCCCCTGCGTCAGCAGGGGTCGGGAGAG
>NZ_LSIX01000733.1:0-2668 GCF_001556475.1 Methylobacterium sp. CCH5-D2
CGCCCGCCGCGCCCTCGACTACGGGGACGCCAACGCCGCGGCGCTCGCGGACGCCGCCGCCCGCTACGGCGCGGTGGTCGCGGCCTACGCGCACCCGGCCACCGACCCCGACTAGACGCCCGCCCGCGCCCGTCTAGACGCCCCTCCCCGCCCTGACGGGCGCGTCACCGTCGCGCCCCGGACTGCCCGTCACGCCACGCCCCGCCGCGACCTCGGGCCCCGCCCGGCCGGCTGAGATCCCGGAGCGCACCCTCATGTCCGAGACCCTGCCGGTGCCGGTGGGCGATCCCCGCGTGCTTGTCGAGGCGCTGGCGAAAGCCGCCGCCGCCATCGCGGCCGAGGAGGCGAACGCCCGCAAGGAGGGCGCGCCCCTCACCCGGGCCGACGTCGAGGCCATCGCCGAGACCGTGTTCAAGGAGCTGTTCCGCACGCTCCTCGACGTCGATCTCGACAACACGGAGACGCGCCGCTCCTTCCGCGAGGACCTCGCCCACACCCGCAAGGGCCGGGAGTGGCACAACAAGCTGATCGGCATCGTGATCGTCACGGCGATGGGCTTGGCCGCCACCGGCCTCATCTCCGGCGTGTTCAAGACGATCGCGGCAGCGCTCGTCGCGGCGGGGGCGGGCAAATGAGCGCGCTCCTCGCCTTCGTGCGCCTGATGGGCGCGCTCCTCGTCGCCGCCTTCGCGCTGCTCTGCACTCTCTGGGCCGGGCCCGACGCGGAAGCCCTCTTCGCGCCAGTGCTCCGCCACCAGGTGATCCGCGGCGTCGATCGCCTGCCCGACGGCAGGCTCTGCTTCACCTGGGCCTTCGACAAGGTGCGGCCGGCCGCCGTCGTCGATGCCGGCTGGACCCTGCGCGACGGAGCCCGGCTCTACCCCTACCAGCGGCTGGAGACGGTCGCCGACAGCCAGGACCTGACCGGGGCGGTGGTGACCCGGCCGGTGCGGGCCGGGCAGTGGTCGCGCAAGTGCGTGGATCTGCCGGAAGCCTTACGCGACCGCCCGTTCCGCCTCACCGGCTTCGTCGAGTACCACACGGCCGCCACCGGCCTGTTCTGGACGGTGCGCCAGCCGACAGCGTCCGCGGAGGTGCCATGAGCTGCGCCGTCGATCGCCAAGCCACCGCGCTTCTGCTCACGCTCCTCGAGCAGAACGGGGGCGACATCCGCGCCACCTTCCGGGTGCTGTGCGCGCGCGTCACCACCGAAGAGGTCGCGGGCGAGAGCTTCGAGCGGGCGCTCGCCCGCGCCGTGGGCTCCTACTTCGCGCGGCCCGCCAACGCCCATCAGGGCTTGCCGCCCGCCCTGCCCCGGAGCCCGGCCGCGAATGACGGATGACGCACCCCCGGAGAGGCCGCTGCTCGCGCCCTGGATCGGCTGGCTGGCGGACGGGCGGCCCGCGCTGTTCTACGCCGACGGCCGCGGCCAGATCGTGCGCCTGCCCCTCGACGGAATCGCACTCGCCCGCCTCGGCCTCTCGCTGGCGGAGGCGCAGGCTCTGCTCGGCCGGCGACAGGTCGCCGAGGCCGCGGTCAAAAATATCTGAGGCGGCAGGGAACCGCCGACCGGCTCGCGGATTCACCCCCGCGAAGAGCCGGGCGGCACGACCCCCGCCGCCTCGGGCTCGTTCCCTTGCCCGGTCGCGCGCGTGATGCCGTGACCGGGCTTTTTGTCGTTTGGGGGCCTGCGCTACGAGCGCGGCGCAGGCGCAGGCGCAGACTGATCGCAATTCGGGTCATCCAACCCCGCCCCGTCGAGCGTCTGTTGTGCGATCACCTGTGGGTCGCCTTCGCCATCCGCGATGGCCTGCAGGGCTTCGCGCAGGCGCACGATCTCGGCCGAGGCTCCCGCTACGACCTCCGCCGAGGCGGCGTATTTGCGGGACACCAGGAAGGTGCGGACCGTGCGCAGGCTCTGGAGGATGTCGGGCATAGTCGGCTCCTACCCTGTCCGTCGAACTCAGGGCGCCCGGCGCCGGTAGAACACCGGCCCGCACGCGCGGATCTCCTGGCGGAGCTGGCCCTCGTCATGCATCCGGCGCAGCACGCGGCGCACGAACGGAGGATAGGCTTGCGCCCACCAAGGGCCGTCCTCGGTCGGGCAGTAGCCCCGCGAGCGCATCGTCTGCCGGATGATCGCCAGTTCCGCCCGAGAGTACCGCCGCGCCATCGCTCTTCCCTCCGTTCTACGGATGCCCCGGGAGCCGAACTCGCGACTTGATCGGCTTGAGCCAACGAGCATCGACCCACCGGGCGCGGACGCTCGGCCCGCTACGGGTGCTTTTGGCCTCCCCGGCTGTCAGCACATGCTCACCCGCAAGCGGCCGGATCTTCGCTCTTCCGTCCTTCAACGCCTCAACCGTGGCGCGATAGGGGAGGCCCGCCGCGTGCTGGGCATTGCCCCAAACTGTGTCTCCGACCCTGAACGCAATCTCGGCCATGTTGGCTTCCCTCCGCCTATCGCTTGGCGACCGCCCGCGTCTCGGCTGTCCCGAATGGTCCGTCGCGGCATCCTCTAGTGCCTCAGGTCCGTAGCCATGCCGGCGGGTTCGGCCGCACGTAAGGCTTGCCGGTGCGCTCACCCCATGCCCTGGCCCGCTCCACGGCATCGAGGAGCGCGCCGATCGCCTCCTCGCGGGTCTGCGCCTCGCCGTACACCTTGCCGA
>NZ_LSIX01000734.1:0-500 GCF_001556475.1 Methylobacterium sp. CCH5-D2
GTCTTGGGCGAGTGCAGCTTAGTGAAAAACCAGAGGTCGCCGTTCTCGTCGGCGTCGTTGTTCCACATCGGCCGGCTGTTGAGCGTGCCGTCGGCGTCGACGGTGGTCATCATCGCGATCTTCACATCCTTGATCAGGTCGAAGAGCTTCTTCGCGCCCTCGTGGTCGCGGTGGTTGCCCTGATGCATGGAATCTCGTCTCCTACACGTCGCGTCGGTCGGTCCGGGCGGAGGGGCGCCGAGCGCGCCGCGAGCCCCCGCCTGAAGGCTGCCCCGACAACGGCCAAGTGCCGGCTTGGTTCAGCCCCGGCGCGAGAAGGACAGAGGTTATCCGCATGCCGCGCGTTGCCCGCGCTCTCGCCCTCGTTGCGGCCTGCCTGGCGGCCTCGCCGACGGCCGCAGAGGTGCGCTTCGGCCCGGGCGTGCGCATCGGCGGGCACGATTTCTCGAGCCGGCGCTACCGCGGCGTCCCCATCGAGCGGGTGCGGCGCCCGCCCGGCC
>NZ_LSIX01000735.1:0-4577 GCF_001556475.1 Methylobacterium sp. CCH5-D2
GCCCCGGGGCGAGGAGGCGGGCGGGCAGGTGGGCGCGGCCCTCGCCCCGGGGCAGCACTTCCATCCGCGGGGCAAGCCGCCGTCGGCCTTCACCCGCGAGGTCCTGGCCCGGGCCCGCGCGAGCCTTCCGTTCGCGGACGAGCGGGACTTCGAGGAGCAGCGCCGGGGGCTGATCGCCCCCATGAGGGCCATGACCATCCCGGCCGAGGCCGGCCACGCGGCCTGGGACATGGAGCAGTTCCGCTTCCTCGACGAGGCGGACGCGTTCGACAGCATCCATCCGTCGCTGGCCCGCATCGGGCGGCTCAACAACAATTACGGTCTCTACGAGGTCGTCCCCGGCATCTACCAGGTGCGCGGCCTCGACCTGTCCGATCTCACCATCGTGCGGGGCCGCGCCGGGTGGATCGTGTTCGATCCCCTCGTCAGCCGGGAGACCGCGCGCGCCGCCTGGGCGCTGTTCCAGGAGCATGTGGGCGCGGGACGGCCGATCTCGGCGGTGATCTACTCCCACACCCACGCGGACCATTGGGGCGGCGTGCGTGGCCTCGTCGACGAGGCGGACGTGCGCTCGGGCCGCGTGCCGGTCATCGCGCCCGCCGGCTTCATGGCCCACACCGTGGCCGAGAACGTGTACGCGGGCAACGCCATGAACCGGCGGCTCTTCTACCAGTACGGCCTGCTGCTGCCGGCCTCACCCCACGGCTATGTCGGCCAGGGCCTGGGACAGCGCGTCTCGGCCGGCGCGGTCGGACTGATCGCCCCGACGCGCTCCGTGGCGGAGCCGATCGAGGAGATCGAGGTCGACGGCGTCCGGATGGTCTTCCAGAACACGCCCGACACCGAGGCGCCGCGGGAGATGAACACCTACATCCCCGAGATGAAGGCGCTCTGGATGGCGGAGAACGTCGTCGCGTCGCTGCACAACATCTACACGCTGCGGGGCGCTCCGGTGCGCGATCCGCTCAACTGGTCGAAGTACATCAACGAGGCGCTCCACCGCTTCGGCCTGGAGGCCGAGGTGATGTTCGCCTCCCACCACTGGCCGCGCTGGGGCAACGCGCGGATCCAGGAGGTGCTGCGGGCGCAGCGCGACCTCTACGCCCACATGAACAACCAAGTGCTCCACCTCGCGAACCGGGGCGTCACGATCAACCAGATCCACACCGTCTACGCGCTGCCGAGGAGCCTGCAGCAGACCTGGCATTGCCGCGGCTACCACGGCTCCCCGGAGCACAACAGCCGCGGCGTCATCCAGCGCTACCTCGGCTTCTGGGACTGCAACCCGGCGACGCTCATCCCCCTGCCGGCCGCCGAGAGCGCGCCCCTCTACGTCGAGATGATGGGCGGAGCGGACGCGATCCTCGCCCGGGGACGGCGCCTGCACGAGGCGGGACGGTATCTCCTGGCCCAGGAGATCGTGAACACGCTGGTCCAGGCGGAGCCGCGGAACGAGGCGGCCAAGGACCTCCTGGCCGACATCTTCGAGCAGATCGGCTACCAGCAGGAGAATCCCGGCCTGCGCAACAGTTTCCTGGCCGGGGCCTACGAGCTCCGGAGCGGCATCCCGGAGGGGGAGACGGCGCGTTCCAGCAGTCCCGACGTGGTCCGGGCGATGACGACCGAGATGTTCCTGAACTTCCTCGGCATCCGCATGGACAGCCGCAAGGCGGAGGGGATGCGCTTCACCATCAACCTCGTGACGCCCGACACCGGCGAGCGCTTCATCGTGGAGATGGAGAACGCGACGCTGACCAACATCGCGGGCTTCCAGGCCGAGAAGCCCGACCTGACCCTGACCATCGACCGCGCGGATCTCGAGCGGACGATGGCCGGCGCCACGACCCTGGAGGCGCAGATCGCCGACGGGACCGCGACGGTTCAGGGCGACGCGCGCATCCTGGCACGGCTGGCCGCGACGATGGTCGATTTCGATCCGCGCTTCGAGATCATGCCGGGCACGCGATCGGCCCCCCGGGAACGCGCGTGCGCCGACGCGTACCGGGCCGATCCCGGCCGGGCGGTCGCCGAGTAGCCGAGGCCGGCCCGATGGCGGGGATGCTCCCCGTACGATCCCGATCCGGGCGGGGAGCATCCGCTCCAGGACATCCGGGCCCCGTCCCCGGATGGCAGGATCGCGTCTTGACGTGAATCAACGCGAAAGCGCGGTCGGCGGGGATGCTGGCCTTGCCGGGCGCATCGTCCTCCAGGGGCGCGCCCGACAGGCGCGACGGCGCCGGTCCCCGGGCTCGAGAAGGAGTGAGGGCACATGTGCAAGATCGACCGCAGGATCCGCGCGCTTCTGGCCGCGGGCACGATCCTGGTCCTGCCGATGCTCGCGACCGCCGCGCCGGCTCTGCCGGCCGGCCCCGCGCCCGCGGACGGGGTGGCCGGGCGGAGCCTGTCCACGGCCGGCGTCACCGTCGGCCGTTCCAGGGCACTCCCGAACAAGAAGCGCCTCCATCAGGAGCGCAAGGCGCGGTCCTGAGGCCGGCGGGCCACGGGGCGCGTCCCCGGCCCGACCGGGCGAGATCGCCGCCGGATCGGCCGGGCGCCGCCCGAACGCGCCGGTGTCCGCGGCCGGAAGCGAGGTCGGGAGCGCGAGGTGACGATGCGAGACGCCGAGCCCGTGCCAATCGAGCCCGCCGCGACCGATCCCGGCCGGTCGAGTCCGGACGGCCCCGGTAGCCGCCGGCCGGGGCGCCGGGGACGGGGCCGCGCGCTCGCCGCCGCCGGGCTGCTGCTCGTCGCAGCCGCCGGGTTCGCGCTCGCCCACGTCTGGTCGCCGCACGCCAACCTGCGCATCACCACCGGCCCGCCCGGCAGCACGGCCTACCGCTTCATCGCCGCCTTCGCGTCCGTCTCGAGCGTCCAGCATCCCCGCGTCAGCCTGACCCTCGTGCAGGTCGACGACCTCGCGGGCAGCGCCAAAGCTCTGGAGGAGGGCCGGACCGACCTCGCCATCGTACGCAGCGACGCGGGGCCGCCGCCCAACGCCCAGACCATCGTGATCCTGCGCAGGGACGTCGTCGCCTTCGTCCTGCCGCCCGGCAGCCATGTCGGCTCCGTCGCGAACCTGGCCGGAAAGGCGGTCGGCATCCCGGCCGGACCGCTGCAGGAGGCCAACGCCCGGGTCCTCGACGCGGTGCTGACCTACTTCAACATCGCCGCCGCGGACGTCCGCCGCGTCGTCCTGCCGCCGGACGAGCTGGCGCAGGCCGTCCGGCAGAAGAAGCTCGCGGCCATCCTCGCGGTCGGCCCCGCGGCTCCGGGCGAGGCCGTGGACGCGGTCGCCGCGCTCGCGCGCGCGACGAAGGGAACGCCGGGCCTCCTCGCGCTCGACGAGGCCGAGGCCATCGGCCGGCGCTTTCCCGGCTTCGAGCCCATCGACGTGCCGGCCGGAGCGTTCCGGGCGAGGCCCGCGGTGCCGCACGACACCGTCACAACGCTGGCCGTGACCTACCGGTTCGTCGCCTCGGAGCTGATGCCCGACGTCGTCGCGGCCGCGATCGCGCGCTCGATCCTGACCACGAAGGCCAAGGTCGCGGAGGTCTCGCCCCTCGCCAACCAGATCGAGGCGCCCGATCCCGACCAGAAGAGCCCGATCCTGCCCATCCATCCGGGCGTGGCGGCCTACCTCAGCAACGGGGACCAGAGCTTCTTCGACCAGGTCCAGCGCTACCTCACGGTCGGCGGCCTCGTGCTGAGCCTGGCCGGGTCGCTCTTCGCCGCCGCGGCAGCCCGCTGGACCCGGCGCCGCTCGGAGGCCGACTGGCGCCCGGTTCGGCGGCTGGTCGAGATCGCCGAGGCCGCGCCCCGCGCCGACCGGGACGGGCTCGCCGCGCTGGAGGACGAGTTCCACGGACTCGTCTCGGCGGTGCTCGCCGGCTCGCCCGCGGCCGGGAGCCCGGAGCGCATGTCGGCCTTCTCGACGGCCCTCGTGCACGCGCGGCACGCCCTCGACCGGCGGCGCGCCGGCCTCGGGCCGGAGGCGGGACACCAGGCCGGCCCCACCCTCGTGGTCGCCCGCTGAGGCCGCACGAGCCGGGCGGCCCTCGCTCGACCCGCACGCGCGCCGTCCCGTCGCGCTTCCCCTGCCCTTGCCCCTTGCCCGTCTAGCCGGACTCGCCCTCGCCGAACCTCTCGCCACGCCCCTCGCCAAGCCCCTCGCCACGCTCCTTGCCGAACAGCAGGGCGCGCAACCTGTCGGCACCCAGGGCACGCCCGAGCGCCCGGTAGGCGAAGTACGGGACGAGCGCGACGAACATCACCCAGGCGAAGGACGCGAGGCCGCGCGGGCCGCCGGCCAGCTCCGGCAGGACGTCGCGCGGCGAGCGTCCGCGCCAGGCCCCGAGCACCACCTCCTCCAGCACGTAGGCGGCCACCAGCACCACCGTGAACAGGAGGGCGCGGTACAGGATCGCGTAGGCGAGCGGCCCCCGATCCAGGCGCCGGCCGATGGCGAAGGATCCGAGCTTCGCCGCCTCGGCGATCAGCATGAACTTGGCGAGAACCAGGGCATTGATCAGCCCGATCGCGTAGAAATGGTGGCGCGGATAGTGCTGAACGTCCCGGTC
>NZ_LSIX01000736.1:0-1714 GCF_001556475.1 Methylobacterium sp. CCH5-D2
CCTCGGGGCCGTGTCGCGCCTCTGCGGTCGCTCGTCGCCCGCCACGCTGATCTCGCGGTAATCGCGCATCCTCACTCCTCATGGCGTAGCCCCGATCCCTGCCGGGATCGGGGCTTCTCGCGTGGATCCGCCCTCAGCCGGCGCGTCTCAGGGGGCGGGTGGACTCGGTCCCGGTGGTCGCCGGCTCGAACAGGCCGAGGGGCAGACGGACCACCGGGCCGGCGGCCCGGGGCACGAGCCGCCGCACCGAGGTCGAGACCGGGGCGGGCGCCGCTGGCGCATCGATCGGGCGACAGAGGCGGGGCAGCGTCACGGTGACGCTCGTGCCGATCTCCGGCGCGCTCTCGATGGCGATCGAGCCGCCGTGCAGGCCGACGAGGCCCTGCACCACCGAGAGGCCGAGGCCCGTGCCCTCGTGCGCCCGCTTGTAGTCGCTGCCGCCGCCCTGGAAGAACGGTGTGCCGAGACGGGGCAGGTCGGCCTCGCGGATGCCAGCGCCGGTATCCGACACGGCGATCTCGAGTCCCGCGCCGGTGCGCCGCAGCGCCACCTCGACCCGGCCGCCGCGGGCGGTGAACTTCACGGCGTTCGACAGGAGGTTGATCAGGATCTGGCGGCAGGCGCGCGGGTCGGCCGTGATCTCCACGGGACCGCCCGCGGCCGGCGGCACCAGGGCGATCCCGGCGGCGTCCGCGCGCAGCCGCATCAGGTCGCAGCAGCTGCGCACGAGGTCGGCGACGTCGGTCGGCTCCGGCGCGTAGTCGAAGTTGCCGCTCTGGATCCGGCTCATGTCGAGGAGCGAGTTGACCACGTCGAGGAGGTGGCGGCCCGACGTCGCGATGATCCCGGCATATTCCCGCGCCTGCTCGGACCCCAGCGTGCCCGCCCCGGCGCCCCCCAGCACCTCGGAGAAGCCGATGATGGCGTTGAGCGGCGTGCGCAGCTCGTGCGTGACGTTGGCCAGGAACCGGCTCTTGATCTCGTTGGCCCGCTCCGCCTCGGCGCGGGCGCGCTCCAGCTCCTCCGCGTGCCGGCGGTGCTCGGTGACGTCGCGGGTGACGGCCACGACCCCGAATTCCACTCCGCCGCCCGCGACCGCGCCCTCCACCCCGCGCGCGATCCGGTGGGCGCGCATCTCGGCGTGGATCAGGCGGGCGCCGTCCGTGCGGTCGGCGGTCGCCTCGACGTGGAGGCGGAACGGCACGGTGGCGGGCCGGCCGGTCGCCGCGACGTCGCTCAGCGCCTGCAGGAAGGCCGGGCGGTCGGCCACGTGCACCCGCTCCAGGAGGCCGTGGGCGCGCAAGGCGCCGGCCTCGACGCCGAGGAAGCGGGCGGCCGAGGCGCCGGCCTCGATGACGCGGCCGTTGACGTCGTGCCAGGTGACGAGGTCGTCGATCGCCGAGAGCAGCAGGCGGTCGCGCGCCTCGTTGTCCTGCAGGCGCCGGCGCACCCGGCCCTCGTGCCGCAGGTGGCCGACGAGCTGGGCCGCGACGTGGCCGATCGCCGTGATCACGAAGACCGGCATGGCGACGGAGACCGAGAGGTCGAGCACGGGGCCGGCCGGCATCCAGCTCCCGGCGCAGGCCACGACCAGCGCGCCGAGCGCCGCGATCCCCGCGGCCGAGATCGCCGAGCGCTTCGAGCCCGAGATCGCGGCCTCCAGCGGGATCGCCACCAGCCAGACCGCGGCGGCCGAACCCGCCCCGCCCGTGAG
>NZ_LSIX01000737.1:0-4710 GCF_001556475.1 Methylobacterium sp. CCH5-D2
CGGGGGCCGCCCGGCGCGCGGGCGCGCCGCCGGATGCCGGGACGCCGAGGCGCTGAGCGTGCCGGCCGACCTCGCCGCAGCGCTCGGGCCCGTCTGGCTCTGGATCGTCGCCGGCCTCGTGCTGGCGGCGGCCGAGCTGGTGCTGCCCGGCATGTTCCTGATCTGGCTCGGCCTCGCCGCCGTGCTGACCGGGCTCGCCGAGGCCGCGGTCCCGCTGCCCTGGCAGGTGCAGGTCCTCGTCTGGGCCCTGCTCTCGATCCTCTGTGCCGGCCTCGCGACGCGGCTCGATCGCCGCCGTCCGGCGAGCGTGCTCAACCGGGCGGATCGCGGGCTCGTCGGCCGCGAGGGCGTGCTGGCGGAGGCGATCGTCGGCGGCGCGGGCGCCGCGCGCTTCGACGACACCTACTGGCGCGTCACCGGGCCGGACCTCCCGGCCGGGGCCCGCATCCGGGTGACGGGGATGGCCGGCACGGTGCTGACGGTGATCGCGGCCTGAACGCCGGTCGCCGGAAGCGGCGGCCGGGCAGCCAGAAGGGCCGGGATCGGGACCCCGGCCCTCCTGAAGTCCGCGCTCGGCAGACCTTACTGGCGCGCGCCCTGGTTGGCGCCCTGGTTGCCCATGCCGACGCCGGTGTTGCTGCTCTTGCCCGTTCCGCCGCCCATGTTGCCCATGCCGCCCTCGCGGCCAGTCGTGCCGGTCGAGCTCGGCATCGTGTTCGGGTCCATCCGGGTCATCGAGCGGTCCATGCCCTGGCCGCCGCGCATGGCCGGGTCGCTCGCGCCGGCCGCGCCCGGCTGCGTGCCCTGCGCGAATGCGGCGCCCGAGAGCCCGATGACCAGCGAGGCGGCGGCGGCGATCGTCTTGATCTGCATGGCGTGTCTTCCTCCGTTCGGTATCGTGTGGGGCGTCAACGCCTCAGCTCCACGGCCGTTCAGAGAAAATCCGTCCGCTGGCGCAGGGCTCGCACGACTTCCGGATGGGTCGGCTCGGGTATCGCAGCTCCCCGCTGTCTCAGCGCGCTTTACGATGTTCGCACATCTCGGGCAGCCGCTTCCGCGTCTTCCCCTCCCCCGCAAAGGGGGGAGGGAGAGCGCGTGAGCCGCCGGATGTGTGAGATGACATGGGCGGGAGAACGCGCCGACACAGGAGCGATCATCCGATCGGACATGAAAAAAGGGGCCGGATCACTCCGGCCCCCTCTCTTGGACTTCGAAGGAAGCCGATCAGGCCCGCTTCTTCTGGTCCTTCTCGTCGACCTCCTGGAAGTCGGCGTCGATGACGTCGTCCTTCTTGGCCTCGCCCTCGGCACCCGCCGCGGCGGCGTCCGGGCCGGCCGCCTGGCTCGCCGCGTACATCGCCTCGCCGAGCTTCATCGAGGCCTGCATCAGGTCCGTGGTGCGGGCCTTGATGGTCTCGACGTCGTCGCCCTCCAGCGCGGTCTTGAGCGCCGTGCTGGCGGTCTCGATGCCGTCGCGGTCGGATTGCGGGACCTTGTCGCCGTACTCCTTCACCGACTTCTCGGTGGCATGGATCAGGCTCTCGCCCTGGTTCTTCACCTCGACCAGCTCGCGGCGGCGCTTGTCGGCCTCGGCGTTGGCCTCGGCGTCCTTCACCATCCGGTCGATGTCGGCGTCGGAGAGACCGCCGGATGCCTGGATGCGGATCTGGTGCTCCTTGTTCGTCGCCTTGTCCTTGGCCGTGACGTTCACGATGCCGTTGGCGTCGATGTCGAAGGTCACCTCGATCTGCGGCATGCCGCGGGGCGCCGGCGGGATGCCGACGAGGTCGAACTGGCCGAGCAGCTTGTTGTCGGCCGCCATCTCGCGCTCACCCTGGAAGACCCGGATGGTGACCGCGTTCTGGTTGTCCTCGGCCGTCGAGAAGACCTGGGACTTCTTGGTCGGAATCGTGGTGTTGCGGTCGATGAGCCGGGTGAACACGCCGCCCAGCGTCTCGATGCCGAGCGAGAGCGGGGTCACGTCGAGGAGCAGCACGTCCTTCACGTCGCCCTGGAGCACGCCGGCCTGGACCGCCGCGCCGATGGCCACGACCTCGTCCGGGTTGACGCCCTTGTGGGGCTCCTTGCCGAAGAAGGACTTCACCACCTCCTGGATCTTCGGCATGCGGATCATACCGCCGACGAGCACGACCTCGTCGATCTCGGAGGCCGAGACGCCCGCGTCCTTCAGCGCCTTGCGGCAGGGCTCGATCGTGCGCTGCACGAGGTCGTCGACGAGCGACTCGAACTTGGCGCGGCTGAGCTTCAGCGCGAGATGCTTCGGGCCGGTCGCGTCCGCCGTGATGTAGGGCAGGTTGATCTCGGTCTGCGTCGCCGAGGACAGCTCGATCTTCGCCTTCTCGGCGGCCTCCTTGAGGCGCTGGAGCGCGAGCTTGTCCTTCGTCAGGTCGATGCCCTGCTCGCGCTTGAACTCGGCGGTCAGGTACTCGACCACGCGGTTGTCGAAATCCTCGCCGCCCAGGAACGTGTCGCCGTTGGTGGACTTCACCTCGAACACGCCGTCGCCGATCTCAAGGATCGAGACGTCGAAGGTGCCGCCGCCGAGGTCGTAGACCGCGATCGTGCCGGACTTCTTCTTGTCGAGGCCGTAGGCGAGCGCGGCGGCCGTCGGCTCGTTGATGATGCGCAGCACCTCGAGGCCCGCGATCTTGCCGGCATCCTTGGTGGCCTGGCGCTGGGCGTCGTTGAAGTAGGCCGGGACCGTGATGACGGCCTGGGTGACCGGCTGGCCGAGATGCGACTCGGCGGTCTCCTTCATCTTCTGAAGGGTGAAGGCCGAGATCTGGGAGGGCGAGTACTTCTTGCCGTCGGCCTCGACCCAGGCGTCGCCGTTGTCGCCCTTGACGATCTTGTAGGGCACGAGGCCCTTGTCCTTCTGCGTCATCGGATCGTCGTAGGTACGGCCGATCAGACGCTTGATGGCGAAGAAGGTGCGTTCCGGGTTGGTGACGGCCTGCCGCTTGGCGGGCTGGCCGACGAGGCGCTCCCCGTCGTCCGTGAAGGCGACGATGGACGGGGTGGTGCGGGCGCCTTCCGCGTTCTCGATGACCTTGGGCTGCGTGCCTTCCATGACGGCCACACAGGAATTGGTGGTGCCCAAGTCGATGCCGATGACTTTACCCATGGTGGGATCCCTCTGTTGGTTCGAATTCAAGCAGACCGCCGAGCCCCGAAGCAGCTCGGCCCATGGCGGTGCGACGTAAAGTGATGTGCGTACGGGAGGGGGGGCGGATCAAGGGCCGGAGCCGGCGAAAAACCCGCGCCTAATCCCGTGTCGCAGCGGATATAAGAAGGGCTCCCGGGGGCCGCAAGGCAAAGCCGCACCCGGCGTGCGATTCGGGCAACGCCCGCGCCAGGGCCTTGGCGACCTTGAGGAATCGGCGCTGCGGGCGTGTCGCGGACGTGCCCGTGCGCCCGGATTTTGTTGCTCCGCTGCCACGCCCGCGCCATCGATGGCGTGTTAGCGTCGCCCGGCGGCCGCGCGACGGCGCCCGCTCCCCGGCGGGGAGGCGGGCACCGGGCGCGGCGCACGCCGTGCCCGTTCCTGCTTCGAAGGACTCGATGCGTCCGACCCGCAGCCTCCTGATCCCGCTCCTCGGCGCCGCGCTCGGCGCCGCGACGGCGCTGCCCCCGGCGGCGCAGGCCCAGAACTTCTTCGAGGAGCTGTTCGGGATCGGCCGCGCCGCGAGACCTCCGGTGCCGCCCCGCGGCGTGCCGGGTGGCGCCCCGCCCCCGTCCGCGCCGATGCCGGGCGACCCGCTGCCGGCCGATCCGGGCGCTCCCGCCGCCGAGGCGCCGCGCCCGGCCGCGCCGCCGAAGCCCGTGGTGCTGAAGGTGCCCGGCGAGGACGCGATCCTCGGGCAGGAGCTGCAGCTCAACGGCCTCGCCGGCAAGCTGAAGCTGGAGCGCGCCGGCACGGCGACGACCGCCCGCATCACGCTGCCCGGCACCAAGATCTCCCAGCCGACGGAATCCTGCACGGTGCCTCTGGCCGACGGCAACCCCGTCGCGCTCACCGCGGAGGGGCGCCCCGAGGGCGTGCCCCGCTTCGAGGCGGCCGCCGCCGAGTGCCCGCTACGCTTCGACGTGACGGAGGGCGGTCTCCTCGTCACGCCGCTCGGGCCCACCCCGGTCTGCACCTTCTCCACTTCCGACTGCACCACAACGCCGCGGGGGCTCTGGGGCCCGGCGGCCGCCGGGCTGATCCCGCGCTCGGCGGAGTTCGACACCGCCCGCGGCGTCGCCGACAAGGCGGTGCGCGACAACTACAAACTGATGACCCAGCGGGCGCGGCGCGAGGACGTGCGCCCGATCGTGACCGAGCAGGCGGCCTTCTCCTCCGACCGGGAGCAGCTCTGCCGCACCTACGCTCGCGAGGGCGCGCACGGCTTCTGCCACCTGCGCTTCACCGAGAACCGGGCGCTGGCGCTGGCGACGCGCCTCGGCGTGAACACCGCGGCCGCCCAGCCCGCCGCCGCGGCGACGCCGCGCCCGCGCCGGAAGCCCGCCGTCGAGGGCATGAACCCGGACGCCGCGCCGGGCGCCGGGATCCCGGTGGCGGAATAGGGGCTGTGGGACACGCCTCCCTCCCCGAAGAGAGGGCGGGAGGACGCGCGGGGTGGAATGTCTACAGGCAGGGGAAGGCGGTCCGCCCAGGTCGTCGGATCCCGCTCAGGCCGGGGGTGGCGGG
>NZ_LSIX01000738.1:0-572 GCF_001556475.1 Methylobacterium sp. CCH5-D2
GGCAGGTGTTCATGCAAGCGCCGCAGCGGATGCATTTGAGCGAGGTCCAGAACTCTTCCATCCCGAGCCGCGCGGCGCGGCCGTTGTCGACCAGCACGTAGTGCATCTCGGTGCCGGCCCGGGGCCCGCGGAAGTGCGAGGTGTACTGGGTGATCGGCGAGCCGAGCGCCGAGCGCGCGAGGATGCGCAGGAACACGCCCAGGTGCTCGACGCGGGGGATCAGCTTCTCGATGCCGATCGAGTGGATCTGGAGCTTCGGCACGTTGCCGGAGAGGTCGGCATTGCCCTCGTTGGTGCAGGTGACGACCGTGCCGGTCTCGGCCACCGCGAAGTTGCAGCCGGTCAGCCCCGCATCGGCGTTCAGGATGTAGGGTCGGGTGGTCTCGCGCTGGCTCTCGGCGAGGTAGTGGGCGTCGTCGTTGTCCGGGTCGGTCCCGAGCGTGCGGGCGAAGACTTCGGCCACGTCGAAGCGGGTCTTGTGGGCGGCCGGCACCACGACGTGGCTCGGCTCCTCGTTGTCGAGCTGCTGGATGCGCTCGCCGAGATCGGTCTCGATGATCTCGACGCCCTCG
>NZ_LSIX01000739.1:0-832 GCF_001556475.1 Methylobacterium sp. CCH5-D2
ACCCCTCAACGTCTCGGGCTCCGAGACGTCCCAACACGCTCGGGCGCGGCTCTAGCATTCCACGTGGCCTCCGTCGCCACAATCCGCTGCCGCTCGCCTTCGGCTTGGCGGAGAGCGAAGCCCGAGATGCCGATTGCGACGATTCCGAGCAGGCCCACGACGCCGGTGAGCTTGTGGCCAAGGGTAATGCGCATAGGACGACCGTCGGCAATCAGCAGGTGATGGCGCATCTAAGCAGAGTGAGACGTTGCAGGCTGGTTAAGTGTAGCCGAGTAAATTCCTCTTTAGAAGCGCATTTAATGATCGATACTTCCGCCAGACCTTGTCCGGATATCGTCGTATTACATCATATTTCGACTTATCGACCACATCACGCCGCCGCTTCGGCCTCCTGACCGTTCCGGGACAGGAGGTCCAGAACCTGAGAAGCGCCGATCGGCCTACTGAAGAGGAACCCCTGCATCTCGTTGCACCCCTCGGCCCGCAGATGCGCCAGCTGAGCTGCCGTCTCGACGCCTTCGGCGGTCGTGACGATGCCGAGGCTGGCCGCAAGGCCAGTCACGGCTCTGACGATGGCGGTGCAGTGGAGACTCTCACCGACCTGGCTGACGAAGGACCGGTCAATCTTGATCTTGTCGAAGGGAAACGCGCGCAGGTAGCTCAGGGATGAGTAGCCGGTGCCGAAATCGTCCATGGCAATCCGCACGCCGAGGGCGCGCAGCTCGTGGAGCGTCGCGAGATTGGCCTCGTTGTCGGCGAGCAGCACCCCCTCGGTGATCTCCAGTTCAAGTCGCTCTGGCGGAAGGCCGGAGTTGCGCAGCGCGCTCTGGAC
>NZ_LSIX01000740.1:0-1325 GCF_001556475.1 Methylobacterium sp. CCH5-D2
CCGCCACGCCGTAGAGGCGGTTGATCTGTCCGAGCAGGACGCCCTGGCCGTCGGTGGCGTCCACGAAGCCCTCGTCGGGCCGGGTGACCTGGCGCTGCTCCATCGGCTTGGCGATGTAGGGGGTCACCATGATCATCAGCTCCGTCTCCTGCCGCTGGTAGTCGCGGCTGCGGAACAGGGCGCCCAGGATCGGCAGGTTGACGAGGCCCGGCAGGCCGGAGACCGCCGCCTTGCTCTTCTGCTGGATCAGGCCGGCCGTCATCATGGTGCTGCCCGAGGGCAGCTCGACGGTCGTCTCGGAGTTGCGCACCGTCAGGCCCGGCACGGCGGTCGTCGCGTTGCCGCTGACGAAGCTGTAGGAGTTCTGCGGATCGACCTCGCTGACCTCGGTTCCGACGCGGATCGAGATCCGGTTCTCGGACTGGACCACGGGCGTGAAGTTCAGGCTGACGCCGTACTTCTTGAACGCGATGCCGACGACGCAGGTCGGCTGCTGCCCGGGGACGAGGGCCGGCGTGCAGGACTGGCTCGACGGGACCGGCAACTCGCCGCCCGCGGTGAACTTGGCCGACTCGCCCGAGATCGCGGTGAGCGTCGGCTCGGCGAGGATGCGCGAGACGCCCGCCTGCTCGAAGGCCTTCAGCGTCGCCGTCAGGCTCGCGCCGCCCGCCCCCGTGATCGTGCCGGAGATCAGGTTGCCGTTGGGGAACTGGCCGCCGGACACGGCGAGCGGTGCGGCGTTCACGAAGTTGAGGTTCGACCAGCCGCCGCTCAGGTTGACGCCGAGCTGCTTCAGGACGGTGCGCGAGACCTCCGCGACGGTGACGCGCAGCATCACCTGATCCTTGCCGCGGATCGTCAGGTTGTTGATCACCGCCCCGCGGGCGCCGCCCGCGATGCCCGCGCTGCTGGCCCCGCCGCCGCCGCCGCCTCCCGACGAGCCCACGAAGGCGTTGGCGATGTCGATGGCCTGCTGGGCCTCCGCCGCAGAGTTCACCGAGCCCGACAGCAGCACCGAATCGCCGCTGGAGCGCACGTCGAAGCGCCCGCCCGGGATGCTCTGGCCGAGGATCTGGCGCAGCACGTTGAGGTTGAGGTCGCGCGCCACCGTGACGTCGAGGGCGGCGATCTGGCGTCCCTCCGCGTCGAGGATGAAGATCGAGGTGGTGCCGTTCTCCATGCCGATGACGAAGACCTTGCGGGTCGAGCGCACCACGGCGTTGGCGACCTTGGGGTTTGCCACGAACACCTCCTTGGCGTCGCGCGGCAGGTCGATGATCACCGAGCGCCCGGCCGTCATCTCGACCTTGCGGGTGGTGTTGGCC
>NZ_LSIX01000073.1:0-387 GCF_001556475.1 Methylobacterium sp. CCH5-D2
CCGTGGGCGACTTCGACGCCTGCGCCTCCTCGACGAGGTGCAGGATGCGGGCGACTGTGTTGTCGGCCGCCGTCTTTGTGACCCGGACCTGGAGCGCGCCATCGGCGTTGACGCTGCCGGCGTAGACCGGGTCGCCGACCTCCTTGGGCTTCGGGACCGATTCGCCAGTGATGGGGGACTCGTCCAGGCTCGACGCGCCGTCGGTGATCACCCCGTCGGCAGGCACACGGTCGCCCGGCCTCACGACCACGACTTGCCCGATGGCCAGCGACGCAGCGGCCACCTCGCGGATGGTGCCATTGGCCTCGTCGACGAGGCGGGCGGTCTTCGGCACCAGGGCGGCGAGCGCCTTGATGCCGGCACGCGCCCGGCCCGCCGCCACGACCT
>NZ_LSIX01000741.1:0-233 GCF_001556475.1 Methylobacterium sp. CCH5-D2
CTCCTCAATGGCGCTCCTCCGGGCCGGTCCGTCGTCAGCGTCGGCGCGCCGCGCGCCCGACCGCGTCCAGGGCGGGCGCCAGGGTGTTGGCGGCCGTGGCGCCCTCCTCGAGGTCGAGGCGGCGGAACACCCGCTCGGCCAGCCCCGGCAGGCCGCCGGCCGCCCGGATCACGAAGCCCGGCACCTCGTCGGCGGCCCGCTGCACGGCCGCGGCGATCACCGCCGAGCCCACC
>NZ_LSIX01000742.1:0-10084 GCF_001556475.1 Methylobacterium sp. CCH5-D2
GATCACAGACTGCCGGAAGGAACCAGCCATGCCCCCCTCCCTCAAGATCGCCGTCGGCAGCCTCGCCGTTAGCGTGGTCGTGCTCGGCGTGAAGTACGTCTCCTAGCTACTCACCGGCAGCGTCGCCCTGTACTCGGACGCCCTGGAGAGCATCATCAACGTCGCGACCGCGGCGGCGTCCGTAATCGCCAACCGCCTCGTCCCGGTGCTGCGGCCTGGAGACACCGTGATCTTCGACAACCTACAAGCCCACAAGGTCAGCGGCATCCGCGAGCGGGTCGAGGCGGCCGGCGCGCGGCTGCTCTACCTTCCGCCCTACGGCCTCGCCTTCAACCCGATCGAGTAAATCTTCGCCACGCTGAAAGCGCTATTGCGGACCACCGCCGCCCGCACAGTGTCGGACCGCTGGGACACCATCCGACACGCCTTCACCCGCTTCACTGCACCTGCAGCTGCTCGTGGACGCCTACAACTACGGACGCCGGCTTAAGACCCTGCGCGGCCTCACGCCCTACGAGTTCATCTGCCAGACCTAGACGAAAGAGCCAGAACGCTTCAGGCTCGATCCGTCACACCACATGCCGGGACCGGACATCTAGCTCCCGGCCGTACGGCAAATCGCCCTTCAGCGGGCCCTCAGGTAATCACTGTTTGGATCGAGGTAGCCGGGTCCGCGTACGCTTCGCCTGTCGCCGAAGCGAGTGAGTACGCAGCCGATCAAGATCGGCTTTTGAACTTGCCCGCACCTGAATCATGACCCCGGAGCGGCCGCGTTGGCAGCGGCATTCATCTGCAACTAGATTGTCATATTTGGTCATACATAGATAATTTTTCCTTTCAAATCTCTAGAAATAAAATATTGCGATCTAGGGATATCTTCGTTGCGCAAACTCGAGTATCTAGTTCTTGTCTTTGACTTTTTCTGTTGAATTGCAGTTCGTGATAAATCATCCGCAAAAGGGTGAACATACTGTGAAAATCCGCCGAACTTTCTTTTGCGAGATAATGGAGAAAATAGCTGCCACAATGCCTCGTTATACTCGTCATTCACAACTATAGGGGTATTGCTGTTGGACAACAGGTAATTCAGATCGCCAACCTCAATCCTAAGCGGCGTTCGAGCTAAAATTCTATCGATCATAACAAGTAGAGCAGCATCACCAAGATATTTGCTTGGATATGCACCTCCGATATCGCTATGTACGCCAGGCATCCACAACTGCTCTACAACGGTATTTGGGTCAAAGCTACCCTTCCAAGCAAGAGGCTCAAAGAAGTCTCGAGTTTCGTCAATTGCCAGTAATTGCACAGCGTTTTTGACACAGGGCGCTACCTCCATACCGTGCAAGTTCAGCTTCTGCACTCGCTTTAGCCTACCCATACCGCCAATGACCGTGTCAAAAATGCCGAGGAAATCTACTACTGCCTTCTCGCTCCTGCTATGATTTCTCACCAGATCTAAACTGTTCCGCACGCCTTGGTCTAGCGTTGAGTCATCTTTGCCAAATGTTTTCTGCTTGTAGACTTTCCAAAGATCTGGCATATAATGAATGCGATCGGGCTGCAGAATCCCGTATGACAGCAAACCAGTTACGGCGCGCGCCACAGCCGCTCCGCGGGAAAAACCAAACAAATATATCTTGTCTCCAGGCGCATAGTTGGAGCAAATATTCAAATATATATCTTCGATACTCTCGTCTATTCCGTAAGAAAAACCTCCTGATGTATATCTTCGAATACCATTTACCCCGCCCAACCCCCGCACATAGTGTACAATTTGTGGGTTATAGGGCCCCTCCTGCAGCTCCAGATGCATGTTTAATTTGTATATGTTGGATATTTGCCCAACTGCAAGCGCTGATCCAGCGAAAATCCAAGTTCCGTCTATCAAATAAATCAAGTGCTTCATGCTGACGGTACCTATTCCAATTAGTTTTACGAAGAATGCTTCTGATTCTTCCGTTCCGTTTCCAAGGGTCAAATTGAACTGAGGCGCCGCTTATGCAACCAAGGCTGCCGGACATAATAGCCATTGAAGCTGCCATGGCCAGCTTGCAGCCTCAAAGCGCGTGTCGGTGCATGATGGTTGCGCACATAAAATAATACACCCCGAGCATCACTCGCAATTCAACACCTGTTGGTCGATGCCATGCTGAACCAGCATTACCGTCTATGAATCCTAAATATTGAGATATCTCATTGATCTTGCGCCCGTACTGTTCGGCAAAAGCTATGTAGGCTTCCGCACGATTAATTTGCTACATTTGATCAATTTTGAGCGCGCGCTCGTCGCAAGAACTCTGACCAAATAGCGAGCACTGCATCTAGCGTCTCCGGGTCACGCAGGCGCGCAAGCGGTACACTCGGCTCGCCATCAAAAGCGCGGTCCGAGAACTCAAGACCTGTAGCCTGTGCCATGGTAGCAACCAGCTGCCGGCGCGCATCTTCCTCGTCGTAGGGCGGCAGGGTCTTGACGGCGTAGAGACCTGTCGTTACGCGGCCGCCAGCCTTGATGAACGCCGGATAGCCTGTGCGTCCTCCAAGCGTAAGCTTGACGAAGAGCGAAGGCCGCTGTGACCGCGTCGTTCCGACTTCGGCCCCCTGCGCCTGCCACCAATCGCGAATAACCACAGCGAGCGCCAGTTCCTCGGGCCCGCGCTCCGCCTCGAATTGGGAAAACCAGTCCGCGACGCTGGGAGGAGGACCGCTTAACACGGAACCGCTGACACCGCCCTTGCGCCGCTCGGCCTCAGCGGTGAGCCCGATGACCCGGGGCACCAGGGTGCGTAGCCCTGGTCCGGAATAGTGGCGAAGCTCTAGCGCAATAACCTCGGCCGGGTTCATCTGTGCATTCAGGAACTCGACGATGCGCTTCAGCTCCGGGTGAATCACGTCTGCCACGAACACCATACGGATGCGCCCAGCCCGCAGGTTCATGTCGACCCGTGACCAGAAGGCGCCGGCGTCTGCCTCCGGGCTTGCGAGCAGGGTCCGCACGGCATCATCCGGCTCGCGACCATCAGCCGCGCAGGCGCGTTCGAATTGCGTGCGCAGCATCTCAGCGGGCCAGTAGATGACACCGTTGGCGGCGTAGTCCAGCATCTGCGCTACCACCTCCCGGCGCCCGCGCGTGTCGCTAGCCCTTTTCACCTCGACCAGCGTCGGGACACCGTCCTGATCGACAAAAAGGTGGTCGAGCGACCAGCGCCCAGCACCGCCCTCCTCACCCGGCACCGCCTGCTCGCGCGCAATTAAGAGCCACCGACGCGGGCTGTTGGGATTGACGGCCTCACCTGCGAGCAGGCTCGGGTGCGAGGCCAGCAGCGTCTGGAACAGGCTCTCACTCTCGAAGGGGCTTGCGCGCATCGCCACTAGTGTACCGTCGTCGCGCACGATGAACATGCCGTCGCTCACGTCTCAACTCCCCTGCGGTAGGCGTCCGGCGAGCTTGCGCACATTCTCCGGCGTCCAGCGACCACCGCGCACCGTTGTGATGCCGTCCGCGTTCAGGCGCTCGGCAATCACCCGCCAGCGGCCCGCGCCTTCGGGAACGTCTGCCAGGACGGCCCGCAGGCCGGCGTAGGCGTCGAGGCGCAGCGCGGCCATGGCCTCGGTTTCGCGTTCGCGCCAGTCCGTGAAGTGCTGGACGGGATCAAGGCGCTGGTTGTCGAGGACGATCGGCTCCGGTGAGAGCGGGATGCGCTCGATGTCCAGCGTCCGCAGGTGATCGACGAGATAGCGGTTGTCGCGCCAGGACCGCTCGTCGAAGGCGACATGGATCA
The DNA here is from genome assembly GCF_001556475.1 of Methylobacterium sp. CCH5-D2. Lineage (NCBI taxonomy): Bacteria > Pseudomonadati > Pseudomonadota > Alphaproteobacteria > Hyphomicrobiales > Methylobacteriaceae > Methylobacterium > Methylobacterium sp. CCH5-D2. The sequence goes on from NZ_LSIX01000742.1 coordinate 3,783, forward strand.
ACGCGGCGCGCCGCCCGCCCGTCAACTCGCTGACACGGTCCAGCGCCTCGTGCACGGCCGCAGTCGCCCGGTCGGGCCGAGTGTCCATGAAGGCGATCTCGCCGAGCAGCCGCCCTTCCAGACGGCCTTCCAGGGCAAGGACGTAGCGGTGTGTCAGGGCCCGCTGGTAGCGGATCGTGGTGCTCACCGCGGCCGCGGCAGCCGCATCCCTGGGCAGGTGACGAAAGCCGATCCGGTTGACAGGCAGCGTCCAGTAGAAGCCGACATACGCCCCGCTCATGCCCTCTCCCGCGCGCAGCCCGGACAATTCCGACGGACGGCCCGGGCAATGCTAGGACGACATAGAACTGTCCCGCAACCAAGGAGGACAGGATGACCAAGACCCCGGATACCCCGCTCCGGATCGCCGAGATCGCCGTCGGCCGGGCGGGGGGACGCATCGGCGTCACGTTCGCTCCGGGCAAGCGTCAGCCGTTCGGGCTGACGGGCCCCCATCGTCGCGACCTCGGCGCCGACCTCGACGTCATCGCCGCCTGGAATGCCGCCGCGGTGGTGACGCTGATGGAGGCGCACGAACTCACGCGCGTCCGGATCGCCTCGATCGGCGATGAGGTCCGGCGGCGGCATATGGAGTGGCATCACGCGCCGATCGTTGACGTATCGGTGCCGGATGCCGCCTTCGAGGCAGGCTGGCCCACGCTCTCGGCCCGATTGCGGGGGCTGCTGGCTCGCGGCGCGCACGTTCTGGTGCACTGCCGTGGCGGCCTCGGCCGGGCCGGCATGGTCGCCGCACGTCTCCTCGTCGAGACCGGGCTGGACGCCGAGGCGGCAATGGCCGCGGTGCGCGCGGTGCGCCCGGGGGCGATCGAGACGCCGGCGCAGGCGCGTTGGGTGGCTGCCGGACGAGGTCGTCCGCTGCCGCCACCATCGACCGGGATTGCCGCGATGCGCGACCGTGCGGTGGGGGCGCTCGTCGGTCTGGCAATCGGCGACGCGCTGGGGACCACGATCGAGTTCTCGCCCAAGCCCCGCCGCGCGGTCCTGACGACGATCACCGGCGGTAGCCCGTTCCGGTTGGCGCCGGGTCAGTGGACCGACGACACGGCCCTGGCGCTGGCCCTCGCCGACAGCCTCGTCCACGATCCGGGCCTCGACGCCCGCGACCTGATGAACCGCTTCACCGCCTGGTACCGGCGCGGGGAGTATTCCTGCACGGGAGCCTGTTTCGACATCGGCAACGCCACCCGGGCCGCGCTTGCCCGTTATGAGCAGACGGGCGATCCGGTCGCCGGTTCGACGAGCGAGGCGGCTTCGGGCAATGGCGCCCTGATGCGGCTTGCCCCGGCCGCCATTCGCCACTGGCGCGAGGCGGAGACCCTGCGTGCGGTTGCGGACCGTCAGACCCGCACCACGCACGGCTCGCCCTCGGCACTGCGCTGCTCGCGCCAGCTCGCCGATCTGCTGGCACGGGCGATCGGCGGCGTGCCATTGCACGCGGTGCTGGGGAGCGAGACCGGTGAGGCGATCGAGGGCGGCTGGCGCGGGGTGCCCCGTGCGGCGATCGAGGGCTCGGGCTACGTCGTGCGTGCACTGCAGGCCGCGGTGTGGGCGGTGGCCCGTACCACCGACTTCCGCTCCGCGGTGCTGCTGGCAGCCAATCTCGGGGACGATGCCGACTCCACGGCAGCGATCGCCGGACAGCTCGCCGGTGCGGTCTACGGTCTCGCGGGCATTCCGGGGGAATGGCTGGCGGTGCTGGCGTGGCGCGAGCGGATCGAGAGCGTGGCCGCACAGCTGTTCGAGGCCGGTTGTCCCCGGGAGCAGGCACCCGGGCCCTCGTCCGAGCGCCTCTGCGAGACCGGTGAAGGTGCCAGGATCCTCCGGACAGGCATCGGCGAAATGGTGTTTCGCGATGGGCGCCTTGTTCCGAAGCACACGCTCGACCGGAGCGCGGAACCCGCCGCCACCGACGCCGCCCATCCCGGGGCCGCCGCAGGGTGGCCGCGGGCGGTCGACGAGTTCGTCGCGTTCTGGTCGCGCCTGGAGGGTGCCGGCGTTCACTCGGACGACCGCGGCCAGATCCCAGGGAACGACTTCGCCCTTGGTCTGCACCCCGTTCCGTGGGCCGGGCCCCTGCGCAGCGCCAGGGCGTACATCCTCGTACTCAACCCGGGTTTGAGCGAGGACGACGCCACGCAGGAGGCCCGCCCGGCCTTCGCGGCGGCGCTGCGGGCCAACCTCGCCGGGGATCAGCCGTATCTCTACCTTCTGGATGAGCACGCGACCCATCCGGGCCATCGCTGGGCGCGCCGGACCTTCGGACCCGACATCACGCAGGCTGATGCCGCCGACATCTGCATGCTCCCGCTCGTACCCTACCACTCGCGCGAGGGCGCCGTGGCACGTCGCGTGGCGCCGGCACTGGCCTCCTCCCGGGCGGTTCGCCGCTTCGTGCGGGACGGGTTGCTGCCGCATGTCCGGGCCGGACACGCCGTGCTGATCGTCGCCCGCTCAGCGCGGCTGTGGGACATCACGGACGAGGAGCCCGGTGTCGTGATCTATACCAGCAGTGAGCCCCGCCGCGCCTTTCAAACGCGACAAACCCGCGGCGGCGTGCTGCTGCGGCGGGTGCTGGGGCGCTCCGGGTAACATCAGAAGCGGCCAGGCCTCGAGGGGTGGACCCCGCCGACGTGATCACGCTCGCTGAACGCGGTTGCAGGTGCGTCGGTCCATCCCGGCTCGCGAACACGCTCTCTAGGAAACCTAACGAACGAGCGGACATCCGTGGGCCTGCCGCGCCGCGCCGTCCCCTCCCACTGCCTGTGCTGATCCTTCCTCCAATCGACGCGGAGCACCGATGCGTGATGAGTTCATCCCGACGCTGACTCACGCCACCGAGTGGGACAGCGCTCTCCTTCCGGTCGAGGAACTCCATGCCTCGCATGCCTTTACCGTCTCAATGGCCGCGGGACTGAGCTTGAGAGCGGGCGAGGGATTGCTCGACGTCGTGATCCTTCTCAGGGCGACGACCGACCCGTGGCGAAACGCGGTCTCTCGATGTCGCGCGCCGATACACGACCCGGCGCTCGATCGAATCGGCTGGCGCTTGGCTGCGGGCGTGGACGCCGACGGGGAACCGTCCGCGCGGGACGGCCCCGCACGAGGATCGCATTCTAGAGTCCCTCGGCCTCGGCGCGGAAGGCGCCACTCTCCGTATCGAGGTGGGTGAGACGCATGGACATCTTGCTTGGGAAGCATTCTTGGATCGAGCGGGGCTCCGCGTTCCGGTCTCGCGCGATGGCAACAATGATCCTGAGAAGGCCCCCACAGTGATCACGTGCCCACGCCATGTTGTCCATGAGCTCCCTGAAACCTGGCCGCCTATCGGGATGCCGCGGGTCGTGCCCAGGCCGTTCGTATATCAGTTTTCCTTCGCGGCGGACGAGCTGATCCTGCCAGAACGTCACGACAACGGTCTTGCTCTCTTCGTTCCGCGCCGACCAGCTCCACTGCACATTACGGGGTTTCGTCCCGAAATGCGCGAAGGCGCTGGTATGCGTCCACCTCCTCGACATGCGCTCCCCCTGCTCTGGACAACCACGGCTCGGCCATCGTTTAAGCCGGAGGAAGGGAGGGAACGATGGCCGAAAACGCAACCCCACACTGATGCAACTAGCGCCAGCTCTCGCGACCGGCTTGGCGGTTTTGGTCGCACTCTTATTTGCGGTCCTCGGCCCGACAGAGCAGCGAAGCTAGATCTTACTTGCTGCCTGCTCCAGGCCAGGAGCGACGTCACTCGGGCGATGCTGATCGTAAGTGGAGGTACGGGAAGTTCGCAGCTGATCCTGCAGCCCTCCTTAAAACATCTCTCTGACATCAGATTTTTCAGGAAGTTCGTCGTGCTGATCCAAGCGAGGCTGATATCAGGTCTGACACTTGGTCAGCAGCGGCGCGAGCTGGATCGCGTGCGATGTGGGCGTAGCGCTGCGTTGTCTTCGGGTCCCGGTGGCCCAGAATGGCGCCGAGCAGAGGCAGGCTGCTTCCGGAGGATGCGCCCACACTGGCGAAGGAGTGGCGCAGGTCGTGGAGGCGCACGTCCGGTAGCCCCGCCCTCGCCCGGATACGCTCCCAGGCTTTGGCGAGGCCCACGAATGGACGCCCCGGCACGCTACCGGTGAATACGAAAGGGTTGCATGCCAATCTGGGCTGCGCCTCGATCAGGAGGAGCGCCGCGGTGCCGATCGGAATGGCCTTCGCGCCGGTTTTGCTCGTGGGCAGGCGGAGATAGCCGTGCTCGCGATCGACATGCGACCACTGCAGGTGCAGCACCTCGGATTTGCGAGCGCCCGTCAGCAGAAGAAGGCGGATCGCCCCCGTCACGGACGGACTCTCAGCGTGCAGGGGCGGTCGCGGGGGCTTTCCGCGGCCGCCTCCCTCCGTCCAGGCCGCCAGATCCTGCGCATGTTGGCGCCAGGCCTCGTCGCAGGCCGAGAGCGCCTGTCCGAGACCCTGGAGTTCGACGCCCGACAGGAAGCGTTCGTTGCGCTTGTCCTTGAAACGCTGCACGCCACGCACCGGATTGTCGGTGCGCAGCCGCCGGCGCACCGCAAAGGCGAAGATACCGCCCAGAAGCCCAACCGTACGGGTAGCAGCGCCGCGCCCCCCCTCGACGATCGCGCGGCCCCGGACGCCTGTCTTCACGTCGAGGGCGGTTTTGCCGGCCGCCACATCGTGGAGGAATGTCTCGATGTGATCGGGCGTGACGTCCTGCACGCGCTTCCGGCCGAGCAGTGGCTTGATATGGCGCTCGATCCGGCTTCCATCCGTGAGGATCGTCGAGGCCTTCTTCGGCTCGTCGAACTTCGTGAGGATCTGCCCGGCGCGCGCCGCCGCAAGATAGAGATCGCACAGCTCGGATACCGTCAGATCGGCGGTCGCCTGCGCGCGCTTGGCTTCCTGAGGGTCCGTTCCGTTTCGAGCCTGAGCGAGGAGCCGCAAGGCCTCGTTTCGCGCGGTATCGGGTGTCCAGGGCGAACCGTGCTTTCCGATTGTGTGCCACCGCTGCCGGCCGTTGAAGAGGTACTTGAGCGCGTAGCTCTTCGTGCCGTCGGAGTTCACCCGCAGCCCGAAGCCTTTGAGCTCCGCGTCCCAAAGGGTGTAGCGCGCCGCTGCCGGCTTGGCTGCCTTGACGATCTGAAGGGTCAACCTGCCGGCCACGCCGACCTCCGGGCTACAACGGGGCTACAGGATTCTAGCGTAGACGAGGTTGCGCCTGTCGGGAAGTGTCATCCTAACCCTCTGATTTTGCGTGGTCTACTGGAATCATGGCGGCGCGCGTCGCCCAGGATTACTGCCCTCCGAAGGCAAAGGTCACACGTTCGAATCGTGTCGGGTGCGCCAATCTTCTCAATGACTTAGCTGCAAAGGCAGCCTCACCGAGCCGGTCTGGTGTCACCAAGGCGTCACCGGCAGCGTGATTCGCGCGGCACGGTGACGAGAGAGCCAAGGGTGAGACCGGGCTACGGTTTCTCAGCCCCTCCCCTCTGCCGCGCCTTCCGCGAACTCGACCATGAGCGTGCGACGCGGTGCCATCCCTGGAACAGGACGGACCTGCTCAGCCATGCCGATCAAGGCCCTGAACGACCGCAAGAAGCTCTCTTCCGACTTCAACGAGGCCAACGACGCCTTCATAGACGCCGTGCTCGGCGCGCTCCAGGCCAGCGAGATCCCGCCCGACCTCGCCCGGGCCTACCTCGCCCATCCGGTCGCCATGATGCACGCCGACGGGGCGCAGGCGGTTGCCAACTACTTCGAGCGCCTCCTGTCGCAGAAGCCCAAGATCGACTGGACGCCGGGAGGCTGACTGGCGCCTGCGTCGAGACGCCTGGAGCGCTGCTCGTCACCGCCGCCGAGAAGCTGTTCGGCAACCGGCCGGTACGAAGCTGGCCGGGGCGGCGATGAAGCCAAGCGGGCTTCGGACAGGGAGCGGCATGGCTTCCTGCAGCCGAGGAAGATCAACCGTTCACAGTCCGTTGATGTTGCCCGCCGACAACTTGAAACGGGCTGCCGAGCGCGAGCGGAACAATTAGCTTGGCTATTTGTTCCGCTCTCATGGAACACTACAAATCGACCTTCGCCGTCACGGGCATTGCCGTGCTGGGCCTGATGGCCGCTGCCGGTATCCTGCATCCCGGCAACTTTGAGCGGCAGGCGCAGCCGGCGGCCAGGAGCCACGCAGTGGCAGCAGCCCCGACGGCTTGGGTCGATCCGCCGGCGAGCCGCAACGTCGCTCTGCGGCGGGC
>NZ_LSIX01000743.1:0-2666 GCF_001556475.1 Methylobacterium sp. CCH5-D2
CCCCGCCGAGGGCGCGGGCGGGTTCTGGCTCAGCATCTCGGATCTGGCCAAGCACAAGGGCCTCTCGAAGCAGGCGCTCGCCGAGCGCGTCGCGCGCTTCGAGGCAGCGGGCAAGCTCAGCACCCGTCCCGGCCCCGGCCGGGCCAAGCTCGTCAACGTCGCCGAGTTCGACCGCGCGGCCGGTGAGATCGGCGACCTCGGCCGCGAGCAGGGCGCCGCGACGCGCCGCGGGGCCGCGCTCCCAGCCCTTCCAGCGCCGGCAGCCCCCACCGCTCCGCCGCGGCCCTTCGATCCGGAGGCGCCGGTCTACACGGTCGAGCAGGCCCGCAACATGGCCTACAAGGCCGAGCTGGCGCGCCTCGAGCTGGAGGAGCGTCAGGGCAAGATCGTCTCCGTCGACATCGTGCGCGCCGGAGCCCTCCGGGCCGGCGAGGAGATCGTGCGGGTGCTGGAGCGCCTGCCCCAGGTCGCCGACGAGCTGGCCGTGGCGCTGACCAAGGAAGGCGCACACGGCGTGCGCCTCGCGCTCAAGCGCATCGCTCTCGCCATGCGCACCGACATCGACGCCGCGCTCGCTGCCGCCACCGCGGAATCGCTGCGCGCCACACCGCAGGAGGGCGCGTCGGGCGCCGAGGCGACCCATGAGGGAGACGGCAGCTAACGACCTCGCCTTCCTCGACGCGCTGCGCGCCGCGATCCGCCCGCCGGAGGCCGCCTCGTTCTCGGCGTGGCTCCCCCGCTCCATCGTGCTCGTCGACGGGCCGCAGGCGGGCCAGCTCTGGAGCGCCGAGGGCGGGCCGTACCTCCCCGACATCGCCGACTGCCTGGGCGACGATCATCCCTGCAACCGGGTGACGATCCGCAAGAGCCAGCAGTCGGGCGCCTCGATCCTCGCGCTCGCGTGGCTGATCTTCATCGCCGACCGCGAGCGGGCCAACACGCTCTACGGCGTGCCCGGCCTCGACATGCTGCGCGACATCAACGGGCAGAAGCTGCAGCCCCTGATCGACGCGTTCCAGCGCCGAGCCCGCCGACAGGTCTTCGTGCCGCAGACCTCGCGCTCGGGCACGGGCTCCACGACCTACGAGAAGCGCTTCACGGCGGGCGGCTTCGCGATGCTCGCCAACGCCAACTCGGTGATGGACCTCTCGGGCAAGACGGTCAAAAAGCTCATCAAGGACGAGCTCTCGAAGTGGCAGGACATCCCGGGCTTCGGTGACCCGGATACGCTGGCCGAGGGCCGCCTGACCGCGTTCCAGCGCACGGAAGACTACAAGATCCTGGAGATCTCGACGCCCGAGGTCGATATGGGCGACGAGACGCTCAAGACGCCGGGCCACTGCCGCATCGACGCCTCGTTCCAGCGCTCCGACCAGCGATTCTGGAACGTCTCCTGCCCCAACTGCAAGAAGTTGATGGTGTTCGACGACGAGCGCCTGCGCGTCGATCGCGAGAGCCCGCAGCACACCCGCTACGAGTGCCGCTGCGGCTACCTGATCACCGAGCCCGAGCGGGTGCTGGCTGTGCGCAACGCCAAGGCGCGGGGCGGGGGCTGGATCGCCTCCGTCGAGGGGGAGGGCCGCCACCCGGGCTTCCACATCGACGCCTACATCTCGCTGATGATGTCCTTCAAGGCCATCGCGCAGGCCCGCCTCAAGGCGGAGATCGGCAGCGAGAAGGGCCGGAAGGATTACGCCAACCTCGTCCTCGGGCGGCCCTACAAGTTCCGGGGCGACGCGCCCGACCACGTCCGCCTGATGGAGCGGCGCGAGGAGGGGCTGCGCCAGGGCCACGTGCCCGCCCGCGGCATCCTGCTCGTGGCGGCCGCCGACGTGCAGATGCGCGGGATCTACGTCGAGGTCACGGCCTACGCGCCCGACGGCCAGAGTTGGCTCGTCGATGCGGCCTACCTCGACGGCGAGACCGAGGCGCCCGACGCGCAGGTCTTCACGGACCTGCTCGCCTTCACGGTCGAGCGCGGCTTCCCCGACGCGTTCGGCGGGCGGCGCCGGATCGACGCGCTCGGCATCGACACGGGCTACCGCAGCCACGTGGTCTACAGCTTCGTGCGGGCGAACCAGCGCCTGCATCCGGGCTCCGGCATGGACCTCCTGCTCGCCCTCGACGGGCGCCACGGCTGGAACCTGCCGGCGATCGGGGTGCCGAAGCTCGTCGATATCGACCTCGACGGGCGCCGGGTGAAGCAGGGCTGCAAGCTCTGGCCGGTCGGCACGTGGTCGCTCAAATCGAGCCTCTACACCGACCTGCACAAGGTGGGCATCCGCTCGGGCGCGCCCGCGGACCCGCCGGGCTACTGCCACTTCGGCACCTGGGTCGGTGAGACCTACTTCCGGCAACTCACGGCCGAGCACCTCGCCGACGTCATCGTGCGCGGGCAGGTGACGGGCCGGAAGTGGGACAAGTCGGGCGACAACCACTTCCTCGACACGCGGGTCTACACCCGCGCGCTCGCCGAATACCTGGGCCTCTCGTCGATGACCGGCGACGAGTGGGCCGCCCTCGCCCGCAGCCGCGGGCTGCCTGCCGACCTCGCCGCCATCGACCTCTTCACGCCCGCGCAGAGGCAACCGACGGCCGCCGTGGCGGAGGCAATCGCGGCTGCGGGCGGCTCGCCGGACCCGGCCGAGCCGCCCGCGCCCGCCCCT
>NZ_LSIX01000744.1:0-11756 GCF_001556475.1 Methylobacterium sp. CCH5-D2
CCGCCTCACCGGCAAGGCCGCGACCGCCCTCGGCGCGAGTCCGAAGGGCGCCGTGCAGCTCACCGGCCCCGACGGCGCGACCGCCAGCGGCAAGTTCAACTGACCCCCATCCAGAGAGGAAAGCCCATGACCTACCTTCGCACCCTCGCCGTCGTCGCCCTCCTGTCGGCCGGCCTCGCCGGGCCCGCCATGGCCCAGGGCACGCACTCGCACGGCGGCCACGCGATGCCGGGCAACCCGTCCGCGACGCACGACGACGACATGATGAAGATGATCCAGGCGATGAAGCCGGACCCGAAGGACCCGGCTTCGACCAAGGACTTCAAGGCCGCCGACATGACGATGATGCACGACATGCACGTGCCCTACACCGGCAACGCCGACGTCGATTTCCGCACCCACATGATCCCGCACCACAAGGGCGCGGTCGCCATGGCCCAGGTCGCCCTGAAGCACGCCAAGGACCCCGAGACCAAGGCCATGGCCCAGAAGATCATCGACGACCAGGAGAAGGAGATCTCCGAGATGGAGGCCTGGCTCAAGAAGAAGGGCAAGTGACGCCTGGCGCCCGCTCCGCGGGCTAGGGCTGCTCGAACGCCTCGATGATCGGGCAAGGGCCGGCCGCACCGGTGTCGCAAGCGCGCTCCAGCCGCGCGAGCGCGCTTCGGGCGGCCTGCAGGTCCGCGATGCGGGCATCCAACGCCGCCAAGCGCTCCCGGGCGAGGTCCCGGGCCCGGGAGCGGTCATCCGTGGCGTCGAGCTCGATGAGCTCGGCGATCTGCTCCAGCGTGAACCCGGCGGCCTGGGCGGAGCGGATGAACCGGAGGCGGCGCGCGTCGTTCCCGCCATAGCGCCGGATGCCGCCGAGCCCGGGGCCGCCGCCCCGTTCCGGCGTCTCCAGCAGGCCGCGGCGCTGGTAGTAGCGCACCGTCTCGACCCCCACGCCGCCTTCCCGGGCCAGGGCGGCGATGGTCATCCCGGACATGCCTTGACTCCGTACCATGGTACGGACCTTATATCAGGGGCAGCTCAGGGAAAACCCGACAAAACGAGAGCTGCACCAATGGCTTCCACCCTTCAACCCAAGCAGGCCACGCTTTACCGCATGGTCATGCCCCAGCACACCTGCCCCTATGGCCTGAAGGCCAAGGACCTCCTCGAACGCGAGGGCTTCCAGGTCGAGGACCGCTGGCTGACGACGCGTGAGGAGACCGACCGCTTCAAGGCCGAGCACGGGGTGAAGACCACCCCGCAGACCTTCGTCGCCGGCGAGCGCGTCGGAGGCTACGACGACCTGCGGCGCCACTTCGGCAAGGCCGTCGCCGATCCGAACGCGACGACCTACACGCCCGTCGTGGCGGTGTTCGCGATGACCGCGCTGATGGCCGGGGCCGCGAGCCACGCCGTCTACGGCACGCCCTTCACCGTTCGCGCCGCCGAGTGGTTCATCGGCTTCAGCATGTGCGTGCTCGCGCTGCTCAAGCTGCAGGACGTCGAGACGTTCTCGTCGATGTTCCTCGGCTACGATCTGCTGGCGAAGCGCTGGGTGCGTTACGCCTACGCCTACCCCTTCCTGGAAGGCCTCGCCGGCGTCCTGATGGTGGCGGGCGCCCTGAACTGGCTCTCCATCCCGGTGGCCCTGTTCATCGGCACGGTCGGCGCGGTCTCGGTGTTCAAGGCCGTCTACGTCGACAAGCGCGAGATCAAGTGCGCCTGCGTCGGCGGGTCGAGCAAGGTGCCCCTCGGCTTCGTCTCGCTGACCGAGAACGTGATGATGGTTGCTATGGCCGTCTGGATGCTGGCCATGAGCCACTGACCGGCCCTGCGAGCGCCTTGACCTTCCCAACACGGGAAGGGTTAACCCATGGCACAGTCGTCGAATTCCACGGTTTGGAGAGTGAACATGAAGCGGATCGTCCTGGCCTCGGCCACCCTGCTGCTGCTGGCGGCGTCCCCGGCGATGGCGATGTCCTGCTGCGGCGGCGGCAAGGGCAAGGGCGCCATGATGTGCGGCAAGGCCGGGCCGAAGGGCGGCATGGCCATGAACCACGGCGCCACGAAGGGGAAGAAGGGCAGCTGCTGCTGCGAGGGCATGTCCATGAACATGACCAAGCGCGGCTGAGGCAGTCCAGGGTCGCTCTCGTACTCGACGCGGCGGAACCCTCTCCGCCGAGGCGGCTCGGGCATTTGTCCGGGATCGTCGCCCGGGCCTGAAGTCAGGCGGCTGGGTCGGTCACGGGCGTCGCGGCCATCCGCTTCAGGATAGCTTCTAGCCGCACGGGGGCCCAATCCCAGCAATCGACGCCCACGTCGAGGCTGGTGCGGGTTCCGGGCAGGCTACCGTGGGAATGGCCGTAGAGGTGCAGGTCACCATGGTGCTCGTGTGGGTAGCTCCGGTGGGCGTAATGGCTACACCAGAGGGCCTGGGGCTTCGGCATGCCCGGGTCCTGCACGAAGACGCGCTGGACATCGACAACCGGTCCGCTCCATTCAAGCTGCTCGCCGAGGTCGTCGTGGTTGCCGCGGATGAGACGGATGCGACCGTTCAGGCGCGCCCGGATGCCGGCGGCATAGGAGAGGTCGCATCTGTAGGCGAAATCGCCGAGGTGCCAGACGATGTCATCCGGGCGTACCACTGCGTTCCACGCGCGGATCAGAGCCTCGTCGTGCTCCTCGATGGAGGAGAAAGGACGGGGCCTGTGCATCTTGGCGCTGAGCAGGCTGCGATGGCCGAAATGCGTGTCTGAAGTGAAGAATGTCCTAGCCATGTTCGAGACTCCGTTCCGCTTGGAGGCTCGTCGGCTCGCGCGGCGCTCCTGGATCTAGTCGTGGGCGGGCTTCGGCGCGGCTATCATGGCGTTTGGTCTCCTCGGGTGGTGGATCGCACCGGACGCCGTTTGCGGCAAGTCGAGACCCGGGCTGCGTCCACTGCTTTCCAGGCCATGAAGGGCGCCGGAACACGTGTCACCGGTCGGTACGGTCCTTCCGAAGGGTGTCGGTCTGCACGCGCGGCGGCCGTCCGAGCTGCCGGCTGCCGGCGTCCTGACGTTGGTCTGCCTCAATCCTGTCTGCGGCTTGACGCAGCCGGGTCGCGATGCCCTGCGGCATGAGGTCGAGCGCGAGGTCCGTGGCACTCGACCCCGCAAAGACAAGCTCATTGGCCGCCTCGACCTGGGCCTCCAGCATGATGCGGTCATGGCGGGCGTAGATCAGGGTGCTCTCGACACTCGCATGGCCCATCAGCATCTGCACCTCGGTCGCCTTCAGGCCGGGCCCACCGGGGACGGGGATGTGGTTGAGCATGTACACGCCGTAGCTATGCCGCAGGGAGTGAGGCGTGAAGAGGTGTGTGGGCGCCTCCCGCGGACCTGGTACCTTCGCCCGCCGGACCGCGGACTTGAACTGCTTCTCAAGCGCTGTGTCGCTGGCGCGCACGAGTGGCTGCCCCCGGCCCGCTCCGTCGATCTTCTTGAAGAGGAACACGTTGTCGTCGTCGTTCGTGCCGACGAACTCAGACCTGAGGTAGGAGCCCAGCGCTTCCCAGAACACGGTGCGCAGGGGCTCCCACATGTAGACCCGGCTCATCGTCCGTCCCTTGAACCGGAGCTTCTGGCTATCGGTCATTTCGCGCCCGAAGCGCCTGTTCGCCGGGTCGACGACCCACACCTCCTGCGTCGCGGGGTCCATGTCACCCAGGTGTAGGTTCAGCGCCTCGTGTAGTCGCAGCCCCCCTCCGGCAAGCAGGGACCAGAGCGCCCTGTCGCGGTGTGAGCGCGCCGCATCCAGCAGGTCAGCGAGGCGGTCGAGGGGGAATTCCTTGTTCTCCAGGTCGACCTGTTGCCCACCGCGGATCGGGCTGCGCAGGACGAGGGGCCGCTTGAACTCGTGTCGGATGCGGATGACGCCCCCAAGCACCGTCTGCTGCTTGAGACGCTCACGCTCCCGCCGCGACAGGGCCACGGTGCCGTCAATGGCGGAGAAGGTAACGGACAGGTCGACGCTGTCCATGGCGATGCCGTGTTCGCGCATGGCCGCCTCGGCACGGATGGCCTCGTCCCGTGCGAGCACAAGGAAGCGGTTCACGCCGGCGAGGACAGGGGCGAAGCTGTTCCGAGCCAAGCCATGGACGAGACCCACCTCCTCGGCGTAGGCGGCCAAGCCAGGCAGTTCCGGCCAATCGATGCTCGCTCCCTTGCTGAGGAAAATCGGGTAGGCATGCACCGCATCCGAGATCTGGCTGGGGCGAACGGCGCGGCCGAACACGCCGCATTCGATCAGGAAGTCGATGAAGCGCGCCGCAGCGTCCATATAGCGCGCGACGGTCGTGGGGGCATTGCGCCGGTCCTGCAGGTGCCTGCGGAACCGGTTCAGGGGCTCGACCTCCAAGCCGTCGTCGTTGAGGAATACCTCCTCACGCGAGCCGTTTCCCCGGGGTACGACCAGGCGGGTGAGATGCTTCAGGGCCATGAATAGGAATCTTGAATGTGCATCTGCCTTCGAGGGCTATCGCAGGCCTAGGAGTAACGAAAAACCGTTACCCATGAGTATGTTGGCATGGTAAGCGAAATGAGGATGAGAAATTTGAATATGCCGCCTATCATGGTTTAGAGAAGCGGCGGGCGACGTCACCGACGACGTCTACCGGCAGGCGATCACCGCGGCCGGCATGGGCTGCATGGCCGCGCTCGAGGCCGAGAAGTACCTGGCCAACCTCGAGATCGGCGAGCAGCCGCAGCAGGCGGCGGCCGAGTGACATCGGTCGGCTTGGCACCCAGATACCCGATGTTCGGTCACCCCGCGCGGGGGGGCGGGGTCCGCGGCATCCGGAGCGCCTGACCGGACGCCGATCGCGGCGCGTGGACGTTTTCCGGTCCACCGTCCACCGAATTCCCAGAGCGACCCACAAAAACCTCTCTGCATCCCTTGCGCGGATACGCGTCCTGCACGCATGAGTTATGTGCTGACGACAGGGCCGCAGAGCGGCCCTGCGGTTCGGACATGGACGCGGGACCGCGTCGATCCGTGCCGTCCGTCGTCCTTCGGGGCCCGCCGTCGCGCGGGCATGTCAGGCTGGTGGGGGTTGCTCGCCGTGGATTGGGACAAGATCCGGATCTTCCTCAACGTCGCCGAGGCCGGCAGCTTCACGAAGGCCGGAGACGATATCGGCCTCAGCCAATCGGCGGTGAGCCGTCAGATCAGCGCCCTGGAGCGCGAGCTGAAGGCGCCGCTGTTCCACCGCCACGCCCGCGGGCTCATCCTCACCGAGCAGGGCGACCTGCTCTTCCGCGCGGCGCGCGACATGAAGCTCCGGCTCGAGAACACGAAGGCCCGCCTCGTCGAGACCAGCGAGCGGCCCTCCGGCGATCTCAAGGTGACGACGACCGTCGGCCTCGGCTCGGCCTGGCTCTCGCAGCGGGTGGCCGAGTTCCTCGACCTCTATCCGGATGTCCGCATCGAGCTGATCCTCACGAACGAGGAACTCGACCTCGCCATGCGCGAGGCCGACATCGCCATCCGCATGCGCCGTCCGGCCCAGCCGGACCTGATCCAGCGCCGGCTCTTCACGGTGCACTACCACGCCTTCGCGAGCCCGGATTACATCAAGCGCTTCGGCGAGCCGAAGACCTTCGAGGACCTCGACAACCACCGCCTGATCTCGTTCGGCGGCAACGAGCCCTCCTACCTGCTGGCCGCCCACTACCTCGCCGATATCGGCCGCGAGGGGCGCGAGCGGCGCGCGGTTCACTTCACGGTCAATAACGTGGCGGCGTTGCAGAAGGCGATGGAGACCGGCTGCGGCATCGGCATCCTGCCGGACTACGCGGTCGATGGCGGCGATGCCCTGGTGCAGGTGCTGCGCGACAGCGAGATGCCGACGCTGGACAGCTACCTCGTCTATGCCGAGGAGATGCGGACCGTGGCTCGGGTCCAGGCGTTCCGGGACTTCCTGGTCGCGAAGGCCCAGCGCTGGACGTACTGAAGCACGCGGCCCCCCTCCCCCGCGGAGGAGGGAGGGCGACGCGCGGCGTCAGACGAACAGCCGTTCCTTCTCCAGCCCCTTGTAGAGGCCGGCGACCTGCTCGCCGTAGCCGTTGAAGATCAGCGTCGGGACGCGCTGATCGGTGCCGAGCACGCGCTCGGTGGCCTGGCTCCAGCGCGGGTGCGGCACGGCCGGGTTCACGTTCGCCCAGAAGCCGTACTCGGAGGATTGCAGCCCTTCCCAGAAGGTCTTCGGCCGCTCGGCCACGAAAGAGACCTTCGTGATCGACTTGATCGACTTGAAGCCGTACTTCCACGGCAGTGCGAGCCTGATCGGCGCGCCGAACTGCTTCGGCAGCGGCTTGCCGTAGATGCCCGTGACCACGAAGGCGAGGTCGTTGCCGGCCTCTGCCAGCGTCAGCCCCTCGGTGTAGGGCCAGGGATAGAAGAAGGCGCGCTGGCCCGGCGCCATCGCCTTGTCGAGGAATGTCTCGAAGCGCACGTACTTCGCCCCCGAGGCGGGCTTGGCGAGCGCCAGCAGCTTCGACAGGGGAAAGCCGGTCCAGGGCACGGCCATCGACCATGCCTCGACGCAGCGGTGGCGGTAGAGCCGCTCCTCCAGCCCGACCTTCCGGACGAGGTCCTCGACGCCGATCTCGAACGGCTTCTCGACGAGGCCGTCGATCCTGACCGTCCAGGGGTTGGTCTTCAGCGCCTCGGCGGCCGGCATCACGGTCTTCGAGGTGCCGAACTCGTAGAAGTTGTTGTAGTCGCCGCTATAGCGCTCCGGCGTTACCCCGCGGTCGAGCGTGTAGGCCTCGTTGCGCGGTGCCGGATAGACGCCGCCTTCGGCCGCCCTGCTCCCGCGCGGGCCCAGCACCGCACCCGCCGCGAGGCCTGCCGCGCCGCCGAGCAAGGCCCGGCGGTTCAGGAAGACCGATTCGGGCGTGGCGCTGCTCTCCGGGATCTCCCAGCTGCGGCTCTGCTTGATCAACATGGGGGCACGTCCTCCGCGATCCTTTGCCCCGGGAGATCGTCCCGCGGCGCGCGCGGGACAAGCCGGGAATCGGGAGCCCATTCGTCGCGGCGGTGGCGCGGTTACGCCGCCGGGAGGTCGTCGCGCAGCGCCCGGCGCAGCACCTTGCCCACGTTGGTCTTCGGCAACGCCTCGCGGATCAGCACCTTGCGCGGCACCTTGTAGCCGGTGAGCTGGGCGCGGGCATGGGCGCGGATGGCGTCCACGGTGAGGGACGCGTCGCGCAGCACCACGTGCGCCACGACCATCTCGCCGGCCTCCGCGCAGGGCGCGCCGACCACCGCGCATTCGAGGATGCCGGGATGAAGGGCCAGCACGTCCTCGACCTCGTTCGGATAGACGTTGAAGCCGGAGACGAGGATCATGTCCTTCATCCGATCGACGATGCGCACCTGCCCGTCCGGCTGCATCACCGCGACGTCGCCGGTGCGGAAGAAACCGTCCTGCGTCATCACCTTCGCGGTCTCGTCCGGCCGGTTCCAGTAGCCCTTCATCACCTGGGGGCCGCGCACGCAGAGTTCGCCGGGTACGCCGAAGGGCGCCGGCATCCCGTCCGCGTCCCGGATCGAGACTTCGGTCGAGGGCAAGGGGAAGCCGATCGTGCCGGACCATTCGGGCAGGCCGTAGGGGTTCACGCAGACCACCGGAGAGGTCTCGGAGAGGCCGTAGCCCTCGACGATCACCGAGCCGGTGATCGCCTTCCAGCGGGCCGCCACCGCCTTCTGCACGGCCATGCCGCCGCCGACCACGTAGTCGAGCTGCGAGAAGTCGAGGCCCGCGAAGCCCGGATGGTTGTTCAGCAGGTTGAACAGGGTGTTCACCCCGGACATGTGGGTGAAGCGGTGCTTGGACAGCGTCTTCACGAAGCCGTCCGCGTCGCGCGGATTCGGGATGAGGAGGCAGGTGCCACCCGCGCGTATGAAGAACAGAAAGCAGCAGGTCAGAGCGAAGATGTGGTAGAGCGGCAAGGCCGTCACCATCACGCGCTCAGGCCCGTCCGGGTCGGTCGCGCGGAACCACGTCTGGCTCTGCACCACGTTGGCGATGACGTTGCGATGGGTCAGCATCGCCGCCTTGGCCACGCCCGTGGTTCCGCCGGTGTATTGCAGGAAGGCGAGGTCGCCCTGCGCCACCGGGACGGTGCGCGGTCGCCCGCCGCGGCCAGCCTTCAGCGCATCGGTGAAGCGGGTCGCGAGACCTTTGGGCAGGCTGTAGGCCGGCACGGCCTTCCTGACGTGGCGCGCGACGAGGTTCACCAGCGCCCCCTTCGCTCCGAGCCCATCGCCGGGGGACGCGATCACGACCCGGTCCAGCGTGAGGGTCGGCAGCGCCTGGGCGACCGTATGGGCGAAGGTCTCGAGCACCACGAGGGTGCGGGCGCCGGAATCGTTGAGCTGGGCTGCGAGCTCGCGCGGCGTGTAGAGCGGGTTGACGTTGACGACCGTTGCGCCGGCCAGCAGCGTGCCGAACAGCGCGACCGGATAGGCCGGGACGTTCGGCATCATGACCGCGACCCGGTCGCCCTTGGCGATGCCCTGGCCCTGGAGCCAGACCGCGAAGGCGCGGGCCAGCGCGCCGAGCTGCGCGTAGCTCATCGAGGCCCCGAAGCAGATCACGGCCTTCCGGTCGGCGAAGCGCGCGGTGCTCGCCTCGAACATCTCGACCAGCGTGCCGAGCCCGTCGATGTCGATCTCCGCCGGGATGCCGGGCGGGTATGATGCGAGCCAGGGCTTTCCGGCTCTCTGCTTCTCGATCACGGTATCCTCCTCGGGACCCGCGGCTTCGTGCTGGCCACGGTGTCTCCTGTCGCTCCCAGACGCCGGGAGAGTGGGCGATCGGCCGACCACGGACAACCCGCGCCGGGCGCTCGCACGGAACAGAGCCGCGAAACCGTCGAGTGGCGCTCATGCGTTCCGGCTGGCCAGCACGGCGACGAGGGCAAGCGCGAGCCCCAGGGAAACGAGCTTCCAAAACAGGACCGGGTTGCGCTCCAGGAGGGCGGCCCGGCGCATTCCAGCGAGCGACGGATTCGGGTGACGCAGGTCGTAGGTGAAGGCCGAGAGCGCCTCGTAGCGGAGGACGGGGTTCGGGTGGACCGCCTTGCGCAGCGCACCGTCCACCCAGACGGGCAGGCCGGGCCGCGTGGCCGAGAGCGGCACGTAGCGCAGGCGCCGAGCCCGGGCCTCGGTCACCGCCCGGGCGGCCGCGGCCCCGTAGGGCAGCTGTCCCGTCAGCATCTGGTAGGCGATGGTTCCGAGCGAGAACACGTCCGCGGCGGGCGTCGCGGGCTCGCCCGTCAGATATTCCGGCGCGCTGTACTGCTGGGTGCCGAGCACCGGCTCCTCGGGGGCGAGTTCGGCCACGCCCGCCACGCGGGTCGAGCCGAAATCGATGATCCGCGCGGTGCCGGACGCGTCGATCAGGATGTTCTGAGGGCGCAGATCCCGGTGAACCATCTCGCGCCGGTGGAAGGCCTGCAGGCCCCGCGCGATCTGCTCGACGAGGCCGCGCACCGTCTCGAGATCGGGGTTCGGGTTGTCGCGCATCCACTGCGCCAGCGTGCGGCCCTCGACATAGTCCATCGCCGTGTAGAGGTGGCTGCGCCGGCGTGCCTGCGGCTGGGCCTTCAGCACGTGCGGGCTGTCGATGCGGCGGGCGATCCACTCCTCCATGACGAGGCGGCGGAGCTGCGCAGGATCCTCCCGCGCGTCCGTCGACGGCACCTTGAGGGCGACCCTCGCGCCGGTCTCGGCATCCTCCGCGAGGTAGACATGGCTGCGGTGGCTCGCATGGAGCGTGCGCAGCACCCGGTAGCCGTCGAACTGCGTCGGCGGCTCCAGAAGCGGCGCCGGGGCGAGATCGGCGACCCGGCCCGCGAGATCGAGCGGATCGGCCTCGGGTGCCGCCTCGATGCGCACGATCTGCGCGGTCAGGTTATCGCCGCTGCCGGCCGCGTAGGCATGTCTGATAATCTGGCGGGCAGCCTCGTCCAGATCCGAGGCATGGCGCGCGATCAGGCCGGCGATGGTCTCCGGGGCGAGGTGCTCGTGCACGCCGTCGGTCGTCAGCACGAAGACGTCGCCGGGCTCGGTGCGCACCGTGGCGTGGTCGATCTCGACATGCGGCCCGGCACCCAATGCCCGTCCGAGATAGGATTCCTCCGCCGACAGGACGAGGCGGTGGTCCTCGGTCAGCTGTTCCAGGGAGCGGCCGGCAACGCGGCAGATCCGGCCGTCGCCGACGTGGAAGACGTGCGCGGAGCGGCCCTTGAGGACGAGGGCGCTGAAGGTGGTGACGTAGCCCCGGTCGGGCTCGTGCCGGCTGCGCCGGGTCTCGGCGTGGAGCCAGGAATTGGCGGCCGCGATCACGCGCTGCGCGGCGCTCTTCACCGACCACGTGTCGGGGGTGTCGTAGTAATCGGTGAGGAAGCTCTTGACCGCAGTCTCGCTGGCCACGTGGCTGACCGCGCTGCTGCCGATCCCGTCGGCGATGGCGATGGCCGCCCCCTTGAGCCCGAGCGTCGGCTGCCCGGGGACGAGCGCCCCGTGGAAGTCCTGGTTGGCCTCCTTCCGGCCCGCCTCGCTGTGCTGGCCGAGCGTGAGCCTGAGGTCGTTCGGCATGGGGATGGCGGCGCGCGAGGGGACCCGTGCCCTTTCGGCCCGGGTCCCCGTCGGGTCAAGCGCGTCGTCGGGTCAAACGCGTCTTGGAGCCCCTCGCAAGACCCCCAGTCTCCGGGAGCCCTCCCGCTGCGCGCGAGGGCGCAGCGGGAGTGTCGTAGGAGGCTCTCAGGCGGCCAGGCGGCGCGCCTCGCCCTGGACGGCGCGCTTCGGCGCGGTGCGGACATGGGTGGTGTAGAGGGTCAGGCCCGTGAACGCGAGGCCGCCCACGAGGTTGCCCAGCACGGTCGGGATCTCGTTCCAGAAGAAGTAGTCACCGATCGAGAAGTTGCCGCCCATCATCAAGCCGAAGGGGAACAGGAACATGTTCACGACCGAGTGCTCGAAGGTCATGTAGAAGAACACCATGATGGGCATCCACATGGCGATGACCTTGCCGCTCACCGTGGTCGAGATCATCGCGCCGACGACGCCGGTCGAGACCATCCAGTTGCAGAGCATCCCGCGCATGAAGATCGTGAACCAGCCGCCGACGCCGTGGGCCGCGTAGCCGACCGTGCGGCGCTCGCCCACATGGGCGATGAACTCGCCGACCTTGTCGGCCGGCGCGGTGAAGCCGAAGGTGAAGACGAAGGCCATCATGAAGGCCACGGTGAGCGCGCCGAGGAAGTTTCCGAGGAACACGAGGCCCCAGTTGCGCAGCACGCCGCCCCAGGTCACGCCCGGGCGGCGATCGAGGAGCGCCAGTGGGGCGAGCACGAAGACCCCGGTCAGCAGGTCGAAGCCCAGCAGGTAGAGCATGCAGAAGCCGACCGGGAACAGGACGGCGCCGAGGATCGGGATCCCGGTCTGCTGGGTGATCGTGACGGCGAAGACCGCCGCGAGCGCCAGGATCGCACCGGCCATGTAGGCGCGGATCACGGTGTCGCGGGTGGACATGAAGATCTTGGATTCTCCGGCATCGACCATCTTGGTCACGAATTCGGAGGGCGCGAGGTAAGCCATACCGTTTTCCTTGTGGCGGCCGGAAGAGGCGGGGGTTCGACACGGGACCCCGCCCGGAAGTCCGGGCGTCTTCCGTCCGACGTGCTGTTCGACGCGCCGGTGGGCTCGGAGGTCCGCAC
>NZ_LSIX01000745.1:0-4443 GCF_001556475.1 Methylobacterium sp. CCH5-D2
TCGCCGCCACGATCCTCGGCCGGCCCGAGCCGCGCCGGACCCGCGCGAACCTGCTCGAACCGCTTCAGCCGCTCCTGGCCAAGCTCGCCCGCCGCAAGGCGTCCTGACCCCGGCTCCAGAGCCCGAGGAGGCCCGCCATGTTCGGTCGCAGAAGCGCCGTCGCCCACCCGGCCTCCCCGGCGGGCGCCGCCCTGGCCGCCGCGCCGGTCGCGCAGGCGGCGGTCCCCGTCCTCCAGCAGCCCGACGCGCCCGCCCGGCGCCCCGACCCGATCCCGGTCTCCGCGCCGGTCGTGGTCGAGACGCAGCGCTCGGAGGAATACTATCGCACCAAGAGCATGATCTTCGGCGCGCTGATCGAGGCGATTGACCTCACCCAGCTCGCCCGCCTCGACGGCGAGACGGCGCGCGAGGAGATCCGCGACATCGTCTCGGAGATCATCGGCCTCAAGAACATCGTCCTGTCGATCTCCGAGCAGGAGGAGCTGCTCGACGACATCTGCAACGACGTGCTCGGCTACGGCCCGCTGGAGCCGCTGCTCGCCCGCGACGACATCGCCGACATCATGGTCAACGGCGCGAACCGGACCTTCATCGAGGTCGGCGGCAAGATCCAGCTCACCAGCGTGCGCTTCCGCGACAACCATCAGCTGATGAACATCTGCCAGCGCATCGTCTCCCAGGTGGGCCGGCGCGTCGACGACGCCTCGCCGATCTGCGATGCGCGCCTGCCGGACGGCTCGCGCGTCAACGTGATCGCGCCCCCGCTCTCCATCGACGGGCCGGCGCTCACCATCCGCAAGTTCAAGAAGGACAAGCTCACCCTCGACCAGCTCGTGCGCTTCGGCGCGATCTCGCCGGAGGGCGCCGAGATCCTGAAGATCATCGGGCGCTCGCGCTGCAACGTGGTGATCTCGGGGGGCACGGGCTCGGGCAAGACGACCCTGCTCAACTGCCTCACCGCCTTCATCGAGCACGACGAGCGCATCATCACCTGCGAGGACGCGGCCGAGCTGCAATTGCAGCAGCCCCACGTGGTGCGCCTGGAGACGCGGCCGCCCAACATGGAGAGCCAGGGCCAGGTCACCATGCGCGACCTCGTCAAGAACTGCCTGCGCATGCGGCCCGAGCGCATCATCGTCGGCGAGGTGCGCGGACCGGAGGCCTTCGACCTCCTGCAGGCGATGAACACCGGCCACGACGGCTCGATGGGGACGCTGCACGCCAACTCGCCGCGCGAGTGCCTGTCCCGCATCGAGTCGATGATCTCGATGGGCGGCTTCACCCTGCCCTCGCGGACGCTGCGGGAGATGATCGTCGGCTCGATCGACGTGGTGATCCAGGCGATGCGCCTGCGCGACGGCTCGCGCCGGATCACGCACATCACCGAGGTGATCGGCATGGAGGGCGACGTGATCACCACGCAGGACGTCTTCCTCTACGACATCGTGGGCGAGGACCAGAACGGCCGCCTGATCGGGCGCCACCGCTCGACCGGGATCGGCCGGCCGAAATTCTGGGAGCGCGCCCGCTACTACGGGCTGGAGCAGAAGCTCTCCGCGGCGCTCGACGCCGCCGAGACGGGAGCGGCGGCGTGAGCGGCGCGGTCGATCCGCGGATCGCGATCGGGCTCGGCGCCTTCGCGGCCGCCTGCCTCGTCTACGTCTTCGTGCTGCCGCTGATGGGCGGCGAGCGCCGGGCCGCGCAGCGCCTGAAGACGCTGACGCTTCCGGCCGGCAACGCCCAGGTGCGGGTGGCCGGCGTGAGCCGGCGCGACCAGATCGCCAAGACGCTGAGCGAGATCGACGCCAAGGCGAAGGGTACCACGAAGGTCACGCTGGAGCTGAAGATCGCCCGCGCCGGCCTGCCCTGGAGCGTGAAGACCTTCTGGATGATCTCGGGCGGCATCGGGCTCGTGCTCGCGCTCCTGCTCCTGATGATCACCGAGAACCCGCTGGTGGCGCTCGGCGGCGTGTTCGTCGGCACCGTCGGCGTGCCGCAGTACATCCTGCGCACCCTGCGCGTGCGCCGGATCGCGAAGTTCACGGCCGAGCTGCCCAATGCCGTCGACGTCGTGGTGCGCGGCATCCGCACGGGCATCCCGGTGGGCGACTGCTTCCGCATGGTCTCGCGCGAGGCCGAGGAGCCGGTGCGCGGCGAGTTCCGCACCATCATCGAGACGCAGGCGCTGGGCCTGTCGCTGGCCGAGTCCGTGGCGCGCCTCCACGAGCGGGTGCCGGTGCCGGAGGTGAACTTCTTCGCCATCGTCATCAGCATCCAGCAGCAATCGGGCGGCAACCTCTCGGAGGCCCTGAACAACCTCTCGCGGGTGCTGCGCGAGCGCCGCAAGATGGCCGGCAAGGTCCAGGCGATGAGCATGGAGGCCAAGGCGTCGGCCTCGATCATCGCGGCCCTGCCCTTCGGCGTCGCCGGCATCACGACGCTGACGAGCCCGGACTACATCTCGCTCCTCTGGACGACCGATGCGGGCAAGATCGCCCTGGCCGCCTCCGCCCTGTGGATGGCCGCCGGGATCTTCACCATCAAGAAGATGATCGCCTTCGACATCTGACCGGATCCGTTGAGGCTTCCCGCATGCTCGAACAGATCGCCGCGTGGCTCTTCGATCCCCGCACCCTGGGCACGGTGCTGACCGCGATCGCCGCGGCGGCGACCGCCTTCGCGATCGCCCAGCCGCTGCTCGAAGCCGACAAGCTCGGCAAGCGGATGAAGCTCGTCAGCGACGAGCGCGAGCAGATCCGCCGCCGCGAGCGCGAGAAGGCCTCGACGCGGGCCACGCTCCGGGTCGAGACCAAGACCTACATGAAGGAGGTCGTCGAGCGGTTCGACCTGCGCCGCTGGCTCGGCACCGACACCGCGAAGGTCAAGCTCATGCAGGCGGGCTACCGCGGCCCGCAATCCGAGACGGCCTTCCTGTTCTTCCGCCTCGTCATGCCCGTCGTGATGACGGTGGGGGCGATCTTCTACTTCTTCGTGCTGGAGGTGCTGGACCAGCCGACGCTCGTGCGCGTCGCCCTGGTGATCGTGGCGGCGTATCTGGGCATCAAGGCGCCGGAGCTGTTCCTGCTCAACACCGCCAAGAAGCGGCAGGCCGAGGTGCGCAAGGCCTGGCCCGACGCCCTCGACCTCACGCTGATCTGCGTGGAATCCGGCATGGCGATCGAGCACGCCTTCAAGCGCGTCAGCACCGAGATCGCCACCTCCTCGGTCGTGCTGGCCGAGGAACTGGCCCTGATGACGGCCGAGATGTCCTACCTGCCGGACCGCCGCCAGGCCTACGAGAACCTCGCCATCCGCATCGGGCTCGATCCCGTGAAGGCGGTCGCCACCGCGCTGATCCAGGCCGAGCGCTACGGCACGCCGATCGGGCAGGCGCTGCGCGTGCTCTCCCAGGAGAGCCGCGACCAGCGCATGACGGAGGCCGAGAAGAAGGCCGCGGCGCTCCCCCCGAAGCTCACCGTGCCGATGATCCTGTTCTTCCTGCCGGTGCTGTTCGTGGTGATCATCACGCCGGCGGTGATCCAGATCATGCGCGTGAACTGATCCCGCGCCCGATCCTTGACAAAGCGCCGACCCGCGGCCTATCCACCGGGCACCACGCGCGGCTTCCTCGCAGAAGTCCGCGCGTTTCGCGTTGATGCCGGCCACGCGCCGGGGTCACGACTCAAACAAGAAGCCGGCCCAGGGGATCCGCCCCGGAGGCCGTTCGAGAACACGAGAGAACGATGTTCGCAGTCATCAAGACGGGCGGCAAGCAGTACCGCGTCGCCGCCAACGACACCATCACGATCGCCACCCTCCCGGGCGAGGAAGGCTCCACCGTCGAGTTCGGCGAGATCCTGCTCTTCGCCGACGGCGCGGGCGCCACTCAGGTCGGCGCGCCGACGCTGTCCGGCATCACGGTGACGGGCGAGATCGTCCGCCACGGCCGGGACAAGAAGGTCATCGCCTTCAAGAAGCGCCGCCGCCAGAACTCGCGCCGCAAGCGCGGCCATCGCCAGCACCACACGGTGGTCCGCATCACCGGCATCCAGGCCTGATCCAGGTCTGACAGCGCTGGGCGCGCGAAGGGTCTCCGGACCCGGACCGCGACCGCATCCCCGACCCCAAGAATTCGGAGCATCTCCCATGGCACACAAGAAGGCTGGCGGCTCGTCCCGCAACGGTCGCGACTCGGAAGGCCGGCGCCTCGGCGTCAAGAAGTTCGGCTCGGAGGCCGTCATTCCGGGCAACATCATCGTGCGTCAGCGCGGCACCAAATGGCATCCCGGCAGCAACGTCGGCATGGGCAAGGACCACACCCTGTTCGCCCTCGTACCCGGCAAGGTGCAATTCGAGACGCGCCGCGGGCGCGCCTTCGTGACGGTGGTGCCGGCTCTCGAGGCGGCAGAGTAAGCGGCGGGCGCGCGTAGGCGAAGCGAGCGT
>NZ_LSIX01000746.1:0-10705 GCF_001556475.1 Methylobacterium sp. CCH5-D2
GGCCGGAGACGCCCCGCCTCGTCCTGGTCGGGCGGCGCGGCTGGGAGGCGGAGAACATCGTCGATCTGCTCGACCGCTGCGAGGCGATCCGCCCGCACGTGGTCGAGGTCTCGGGCCTCTCGACCCACGGCCTCGCCGCCCTGATGCGCGGTGCCACGGCGCTCCTCATGCCCTCCTTCACCGAGGGCTACGGCATCCCCATCGTGGAGGCTGCGGCCTCCGGCCTGCCGGTCCTGGCCTCCGACATCCCGGTCCACCGCGAGATCGGTGCGGGCTTCTGCGACTTCCTCGACCCCCTCGACGGGCCGGGCTGGGGCCGGGCCGTCGCGGCCCTGGCGGAACCGGGTTCGACGGCGCGCGCGGCGCTCGCCGCCCGGCTCGAGGGCTACCGGGCGCCGGGCTGGCCGGAGCATTTCGCGGCGGTGTCGCCGCTGCTCGATTCCCTGTGAGCCGACACCCGACCCGCGCGCCTGTGGCCGCCCCGCGCTCGCCTTGGGCGCACGCAGCGGCTAGAAGAGGCCGTCTTCCCGGCCTGCCCCGGCCCCGGCCGCCGGCCGGCTGAACCTCCCGGACCCGAAGCGCGATGCTGCCGACCCGTGCCCTGCCGCTCCTCGCCGCCGTCGGCCTCGCGCTCACGGTCTCGGCCTGCGGCCGGCGCGGCGCGCTCGAAGCCCCGGCCGCGAGCGCGAGGTCCGGTGCGGGGCTCGGCACCGACGCGAGGGCGGCCGCCGGCGCCACGCCCGGCGCGACCGCGAGCCCGCGGCAGCTGCCGGACAGCATCGGGCTGGGCGGCGGCTCGGCCACGCCCGCTCCCGATGCGGTACGGGCCGGCGACGAACTCAGCCTGTCGGCCGTGCCGGCGGGCGGAAGCGAGGCGCCGATCGAGACGAGCCGCGGGGCCAAGCGCGGCTACCGGGTTCCGAAGGCCCCCTTCATCCTCGACCCTCTCCTGTAAAAGGCCCGGACGGGCGCACCGATGCATCACTTCCACTATCGCGACGGCCGCCTCCACGCCGAGGCGGTCGATCTGACGCCGCTCGCCGAGGCGGTCGGCACGCCGTTCTACTGCTACAGCAGCGCGACGCTGGAGCGGCACTACCGGGTCTTCGCCGAGGCCTTCGCGGGCGACGGGGCGCTGGTCTGCTTCGCCATGAAGGCGAATTCGAACCAGGCGGTGCTGCGCACCCTCGCCCGGCTCGGCGCGGGCATGGACATCGTCTCCGAGGGCGAATTGCGCCGGGCGCTGTCGGCCGGGGTGCCGGGCGAGCGCATCGTGTTCTCGGGCGTCGGCAAGACCCAGGACGAGATGGCGGCGGCCCTGAAGGCCGGCATCCTCTGCTTCAATGTGGAGAGCGAGCCGGAACTCGCCGCCCTCTCGGAGGTCGCCCAGAGCCTGGGGGCGCGCGCGCCGGTCTCGATCCGCGTCAACCCGGACGTCGATGCCGGCACCCACGCCAAGATCTCGACCGGCAAGTACGAGAACAAGTTCGGCATCCCGATCACGCGCGCGCCCGCGGTCTACGCCGAGGCCGCCGCGATGCCGGGGCTCGCCGTGCACGGCCTCGACATGCATATCGGCAGCCAGATCACGGACCTGGCGCCCTTCGCGAGCGCGGCCGCCCTCCTGTGCGGGCTCGCCCGCGAGCTGATCGCGGCGGGCCACCCGCTCCGGCACATCGATTTCGGCGGCGGCCTCGGCATCCCCTACCGGGACGACAACGCGCCCCCGCCGGACCCGGCGGCCCTCGCCGCGACGCTGCGCCCGCATTTCCGGCCGCTCGGGCTGCGGCCGGTCTTCGAGATCGGCCGGATGATCGCCGGCAACGCGGGCATCCTGGTCACGCGGGTGATCTACGTGAAGCACAGCGAGGGCCGGACCTTCATCATCGTGGACGGGGCGATGAACGACCTGATCCGCCCGACCCTCTACGAGGCCTACCACGCGCTGCGCCCTGTCGCGGAGCCGGCGCCGGACGGCCCGCGCATCGTCGCGGACGTGGTGGGTCCGGTCTGCGAGACCGGCGACTACCTCGCGCTCAACCGCGAGATGCCCGCGCTGAAGGCCGGCGACCTGATCGCCGTGATGACCGCGGGCGCCTACGGGGCGGTCCAGGCCGGCACCTACAACAGCCGCCGGCTCGTGCCGGAGGTGCTGGTGCGGGACGGCGAGGCGGCCGTCGTGCGCCCGCGCCAGACCTACGAGGAGCTGATCGGGCTCGACCGCGTGCCCGACTGGCTCGCCTGAGCGGTCGGGGTCTCGAAAGGTCCGGGGCCTCTCGCGGGTTCGGGGCGGAGCCTTGCGACGGGTTCCTGTCCGGCAACCGCCCGCACGTCGCGGACGAGCGCATCGATCCGGTCCGGGTCGGCGTCCCAGGCGAACATGAAGCGGGCGCCCCCGCCGATGAAGGTGTAGAAGCGCCAGCCGAGGCCGCGCAGGCGCTCCATGGCGTCCGGCGCCATCGCCAGGAACACGGCGTTGGCCTCGACGGGAAAGAGCAGGCGCAAGCCCGGCAGGTCCGCGACGGCGTCGGCGAAGCGGCGGGCGCAGGCGTTGCCGTGGCGGGCGTTGCGCAGCCACGCGCCCTCGTCCAGCATCCCGACCCAGGGAGCGGAGAGGAAGCGCATCTTCGAGGCGAGCTGGCCCGCCTGCTTGCAGCGGTACCCGAAATCCTCGGCGAGCGCCGGATCGAAGAACACCACCGCCTCGCCGGCATGCATGCCGTTCTTGGTGCCGCCGAAGCAGAGCACGTCGACGCCAGCGCGCCACGTCATCTCGGCGGGGCTGCACCCGAGGGACGCGCAGGCGTTGGCGAAGCGGGCGCCGTCCATGTGGAGCTTCAGGCCGAGTTCGCGGCAGGTCGCGGCGATCGCCCGCAGGTCGTCGAGGCCGTAGACCTGCCCCGTCTCGGTCGGCTGCGTCACGGTGACGACGCGGGGCTTGGGGAAGTGGATGTCGGTGCGCTTGGCCAGCGCCCGGATCGCGTCGGGGGTGAGCTTGCCGCCCTCGGTCCTGGCGGTCAAAAGCTTCGAGCCGTTGGAGAAGAATTCCGGCGCGCCGCACTCGTCGGTCTCCACATGGGCGGCGTCGGCGCAGATCACGCTGTGGTAGGATTGACACAGGGCGGCGAGCGCGAGCGCGTTGGCGGCCGTGCCGTTGAAGGCGAAGAATACCTCGCAGGGGATCTCGAACAGGTTCCGGAAGGCGTCCGCGGCGCGCGCCGTCCAGGGGTCCTCGCCGTAGGCGGGGGCGTGGCCCGCGTTGGCGGCCGCCATGGCGGCCCAGGCCTCCGGGCAGATGCCCGAGTAGTTGTCGCTGGCGAATTGCTGCGCGTCGCTGGTCATGCTGCCCGTCGTTCTGCCGTCGCCGTCACGGTATCCGGCGTTCCGTCCCGGCGGAACAGGTTGGAAGTCGTCCGGACTTGGTGTAGAGGCACCCGCAAGGTGCGGACTACGCCCCGAATCGCGATGATCGAGACCGCGTCCCGCCCGGGCGATCCCCGGGACAGGGGCGTTTTACGGTTTCCGTCCTGCGGCTCGGGCGCGGCCCGAACCAACCCGATCAGATTGCAAGTTCCAGAGGATCCAGTCCGTTGCAGGTACTCGTTCGCGACAACAACGTCGATCAGGCGCTCCGCGTCCTCAAGAAGAAGATGCAGCGCGAAGGCATCTTCCGCGAGATGAAGCAGCGCAAGGCCTACGAGAAGCCCTCCGTGCGCAAGGCGCGCGAGAAGGCGGAGGCCGTCCGCCGCGCCCGCAAGCAGGCCCGCAAGACCGCGATCCGCGAGGGCCTGATCGCCGCCCCGAAGCCGAAGCCCCGCTTCCCCGCCCGCGGCGGTCGTCCCGGCGGCTTCTCGGCGAGCCCGGCAGCGCAGACGCAGCAGCCCGCCGCCGCTCCGGCGGTCGCCTCGTAAGGCCGCGCGCCCGACCGGGCGCGCCCTCGCGAACGTGCAATCAGGCCCGGCCGCTCCTGCGGCGCGGGCCTTTTTGCTGTTTCCGCCCGCGCGGGCCGCAAGCTCCGGCGACCGGACGTCGCGGCGCGGAACCAAGTCATCGCGCCGATGCGGCCGGCCCGCGCCAGTCCTCGCGCGCCATAGCCGAGCTTTCGCTCCCTCCTCTTCACGCATCCGTGCTCGGATGCCCCGCGATGTGCAGTGCAACCATTCCGCGCCGCGGGGTGTTGGAGCGCCAATGCAACGCATACAGGAGATGAGGATGCGTAAGCTTGCTGCCATCTCGGCCGCGGCCCTGATCGGTCTCGGCACCCTTGCCAGCACCGGCGCCGAAGCGCGTGGGCGCGGCGGCGCGGTCGCCGCGGGCGTCATCGGCGGACTGGCCGCCGGCGCCCTGGTGGGTGCGGCGGCCTCGAACGCCTACGGCTACGGGGCGCCGGCCTATGGCTACGACTACGGCGGCGGCTACCCCGCCTACGGCTACGGCGGCTACACCGATGTGGGCTACGCGCCGACCTACTCGCGCCGCGTGGTGCGCAGCTACGATTACGGCTACGCCCCGGTCGGCTACGGCTACTCGGGCTATTCCTGGGGCGGCCCCGCCTACGGCTACGGCTGGTAAGGCCGGAGTCGCACGGACACGCGTCCCGGATCGTGAGCGGCCGGCCCTTTGGGGCCGGCCGCTTCGCGTCCGGGTCCTCGCGCGCCCGCACGGGGCCGGCGGCCCTCCGCGAAGCCGGTCCACCCCGGTGGCCCTCGGGCTCGTCCGCCCGGGCATAGACCTTGTTCGACGGGGAGCACCGGGCCCCGTCCCCCTATCGGATGAGGTCCGCCGGACGCTTGGCCGGTTAGGCTCGCCCAACCCTTCGCGACCCGGCTCGGCGACGCGCGGAGAGGTGTGGACGGAGCCCTCACCGATGCAGTCCCTTCGCCAAGACCGCGCGCGCCCACCATCTGCGGCCCGCCCCGCCTGAGGCCGGCCATGGCCTATCTCGCCCTCGTCACCGCCACCCTCGCCCTGGGCGCGGGTCTGGCCCGGGCCGCGATGCGACGTTCCGTCCGCCCGCAATGTCTGGAGACGGCCGCGGGCACGCTCCTGCTCACGGGCCTCGCGCTCCTCGGGGCGGCGCTTCCGCTCTTCCGCTGACCGGCGTCGGGGCAGGGCCGCGGCCCTCCCGCAGGGAGCCCGCGCCGGAACACCTGCGCCCACGGCGAGTTGGATGTCGCCTCGGTCTCGCCTATGACGGATCCATCCTACGCAAGGATTCGGATCATCCTCGCCTGCCCCTCGGCGGGGCGGCACCGAACCGCCCTGTCATCGCCCCGTTCCAGGCAGCACCCGAGAAGGTTTTCAAGCTTGAGCGACAGCCGGAACGAGGCGCGGATCAACCGGGAGCTCGCCCGGTTCGGCAACGGGCCGGATCCGTTCGCGGCAGCCGTGCGCACCACGCGCATGCCGATGCTGATCACCGATCCGCGCCAGCCCGACAACCCAATCATCTTCGTCAACCGCGCCTTCGAGAAGCTGACGGGCTACGCCCGGGACGAGATCCTGGGGCAGAATTGCCGCTTCCTGCAGGGACCGGAGACGGATCCGGCCTCCGTCTCCCGGATCCGCGACGCGGTCGAGCGGCGGGTTCCGATCGAGATCGAGCTGCTGAACCACCGCAAGGACGGCTCGGTCTTCTGGAACCGGCTCCTCGTCTCGCCGGTCTTCGACGACGACGGCGAGCTGACCTACTTCTTCGCCTCGCAGTTCGACGTGACCCTGGAGCGCGACCGGCTGGTCCGGCTCCAGCGCGACCGCGACGCCCTGGAGGCCGAGGTGGGCGAGCGGGTGCTCGACCTCAGCCGCAGCGAGGAGCGCCTGCGCTTCACCCTGAAGGCCGGCCGGCTCGGCGCCTGGACCCTCGATCTCGACGCCCATCGCCTGATGGCCTCGGAGGAGTGCCGCCGGATCTTCGGCGTGAGCCCGGGCGATGCCTTCGGCTACGATCGGCTCGTGGCGTCCGTGCACCCCGAGGACCGCGCGCGGATGCGGGCGGAGATGGAGCGCTGCATCGCCGAGCGCTCGGACTACGACATCGAGTACCGCATCGTCACGGCGCAGGGCGAGACGCGCTGGCTGCTGGTGCGCGGCCAGCCGACCTACCGGGCGGACGGCACGCCGCTCTACATGGCCGGCGTGATCTTCGACGTCACCGACCGCAAGCGGGCGGAGGAGCACCGCGACCTACTGGCGCGCGAGCTGAGCCACCGGGTCAAGAACACGCTGGCCACCGTGCAGTCGATCGCCCGGCAGACCTTGCGCAGCGCCGCCACGGTGGCCGAGGCCGGCACGGTGCTGGAGGCGCGCATCCAGTCGCTGGCCGCCGCCAACGACGTGCTGACCCGCGAGGGCGGCGACTGGGCGACGCTCACCGAGGTGGTGAACGCGGCGCTCAAGCCCTTCGGCGTCGAGCAGGCGCACCGCTTCAGGACCGGCGGCCCGAAGATCCAGCTCGCGCCGCGGGTGGCGCTCGCCTTCTCCCTCGCGCTTCACGAACTCTCGACCAATTCCGTGAAGTACGGCGCGCTCTCGGCCGATGGCGGCCGCGTCCTCGTCAGCTGGGACATCGTGCAGGGCACGCATCCGCCGCAGCTCTGGTTCCAGTGGCAGGAGGTCGACGGCCCCGACGTGTCGGAGCCGGCCCGGAAGGGCTTCGGCAGCCGGATGATCGAGTGGGCGCTCGCCAAGGAGATCAGCGGCACGGCCGAGATCGAGTACCGGCCGCGCGGCCTCGTCTTCGTGGCCGAAGCGCCCCTGCCGGCGATCGTGCTGGCCTAGGGCACCGTCCTGGAGGCGCCGGAGCCCGGGCGTCACCGGTCCGGCGTGAGGCCCGGGCGGGCGCAAAGAAGCCCGCCACGGAGGAGGACCGGGCGGGCTTGAGTGATGGTCGAACCTGCCGACGCGGTCGGACAGGCGCCGGGCCCCGAACGAAGGGCTTGGGCGGACGCGCTGCTACAGACGAAATGTGGCGGCATCTCTACCGATGCCGCACACGCCGCCCCGGATCACCGCGACCGGCCCTTCGGAGGAACCATACCGATCCGGTGATCCGTAGGGCGTCCGCCCTCCGGACTTGATCAGGGCAGTCTACGGGTGATCGAGAGAAAGTCGAGGTCCGCAGGTCTGGAAATCTCGCTCTCATGGTTCTTGATCCGCAGCGCGAAAGGATTAGCGCCGCGGACGGTCGTCATCTGATCTTGATCGATGTAAATCAACGGCAGCGGTATCGTTCAATACAGAGGCTGTCATTCTCCCGCCCGCCATCGGCCGGCCTCAGTCGGCGTGGCTGGTGGGGGCCTGCCAGGTCACGCCGGGGTGCTCGCGTACGTCGCCGGCCTCCGTGCCCGTGTCGGCGTCGCTCACCCAGGCGCCCGGCTCCGCGATCTCCGCGACCACGTCGTCCGGGAAGGCCGCTTCGAGGAACAGGCGCGCCTCCCCCTCGGCGGCGGCGCGGACCGTGACCAGGGGGCGCTCGCCCTCGGCTCCGGTGAGCCGCGCGATGAAGAGCTTCGTCATGGGAACTCCGCAGCTTTCGATGGTCCGGTCGGCAGCAGGTGAAGGCCCTCGCGCGCGAGCGGTTCGGGCACGCCGCGCCGCACCAGGCGCGCCGTCCTGGCCTGCCGCGCCTGCCAGGCCTGCAGCTCCGCGCCGGCCTGCAGGAACGGATGCGCCCAGAACTCGAGCCAGGCCATCTGCGCCCCGAGGGTGAACAGGACGATTTCGTCGGACAGCGCGAGGCCGGCCTCCTGGACGCGCAGCGCCTGGGCGCTCAGCAAGTCCAGGGACCCGTCCGGTAAGCCGCCATCGTTCCGCATTCGTCCTCCTCGCATGTCCGGCTCATCAACGGGGCAGAGCCGCGCCGGTTCAGGTCGGGCCGGGTCGGACTGCACCGCCGCCCCCGGCGGGGACGGCCCGCGGACCGCCTCGGCGCCGCGGGCGCGGCCGTTCAGCCGTCACTCAGGTGCGGCCGGGCAAGGTGCGGGGGCGTCCTCGGAGAGCGGGGGACGCGGTTCCCGAGCGCCCCGATGCAAGCCTTCCTCTCCAACCCCGCGCGCCCGTCCCGACCCGAACCCGAGCCGTCGCCCTGGTCGGGCCTTGAGCCGGAGGATCTGGAGGATGCCGCGCGCCGCCTGTGCGCGGCGCGACCGGGCAGCGGCGCCGCCGAGCGCCTGATGGAGCGCGCCGCCTACCTGCGGGCGAGCCGCTTCTCCCACCGGTCAGGCGTCGGCGTCGCACATGCGCTGCTCTTCTCCTGAGCGGGACGGCCGGGGGGTACATTCGCTCCCGTTTCTTCATACATCGTGTGGGAGAGGGCGGCGCGGCGGCGGCGACCCGGTGAGGAAGCGATGAGACGTCTGGAGGAACTCAAGGGGGACCCGGCCTTCCGTCAGGCGGTCCTCGCGGTGAAGGGCGCGGCCAGCACCCTGAGCGGACGCGCGATGACGCAGGAGGAGGCCGAGCTTCTCGTCAGCTTCGCCCTCGCCACCTTCGCGAATGCCGGCGGCCTGTCCGAGCCGAGCCTCAGCCGCATTGCGCGCTTCGCCGGCAAGATCTCGCCGCTCGAGAGTGTCGAGGGGCTGATGAAGCACTGAGGCCGCGATCCGGCGCGTCGCGCGGGCGAGGGCGCGGACCCCTCCGGCAAAAGAATGCCCGCCGCGGCGGGTGCCGGGCGGGCCGAGTTCCTTCTCTAGGCCTCACCACCATAGCCCGTCGGGCGGGGCAGGCGAGTGCGCAGAAGGGGTAGTCCATTTTGCTGACCCGACGATTCTTCGGCGACACCTGCGGTTGTGCGTGCTACGCCAGCGGAATGCCCGCCCCGCAGACAGGACATGCCCCTTCCTCCGCCGTCTGGGCGCCCCGGGGAGGGTTCGGGTACGCCCCATCGCCGGCGGCGTCCGGAGGCCGGGGAGCGCGGCGTCAGCGATGACGCACGGTCCCCTGGGAGCCGGCACCCGCTCGCCGGCCTTCGATCCGCGTGATCCCGGTCGTCTGGCGGCCCTTCACGCCTACGCGATCCTCGACACGCCGCCCGAGACGGCCTTCGACGACATCGCGCAGATGGCGGCGCAGGCCTGCGACGCGCCGATGGCGCACATCAACTTCATCGATGCCGATCGGCAATGGATCAAGGCCGCCGTCGGACACGCGGCGCGCGCAATGCCGCTGCATTTCGGCTTCTGCACGCAGGCGTTGGGCGAGGACGACGTTCTCGTTCTCGAAGACCTCGCGGCGGAGCCGGACCGGGCGGCCAACCCCCTGGTCCTCGGCGAGCCGCACCTGCGCTTCTACGCCGGCGTCCCGCTGACGACGCCGGAGGGCTACGCCATCGGCACGCTCTGCGTCCTCGACCGCGAGCCGCGCGCGCTCACGCAGGCGCAGCTCTTCATCCTGAAGGCGCTCGCCCGCACCGTGATGGCGCAGCTGGAGGCCCGGCGCAGCGCCGCCGCCCTCCGGCGCCGCGAGGAGCACTATCGCTCGCTCTTCGAGTCGATCGACGCGGGCTTCTGCCTGATCGAGATGCGCCTCGACGCGGATGGCAGCGCCCTCGATTTCCGATTCCTCGAACTCAACCGCGCCTTCGTCGTCCAGACCGGGCTCACGGACGCCGCCGGGCGCTGGATGCGCGAACTCGCTCCGGAGCACGAGCAGCGCTGGTTCGACATCTACGGCCGCGTCGCCCGCACGGGCGAACCGGTCCGCTTCGAGAGCGCGGCGAGCGCGACGGGCCGCTGGTACGACGTCTACGCCTACCGGGTGGACGACCCGGCGTTGAACCGCGTCGCCGTCCTGTTCAACGACATCACCGAGCGCCGCCGCATCGAGACGACCCTGCGGGCGAGCGAGGCCGAGCTGCGGCTCGTCGCCGACGCCATGCCGGTCCTCATCGCCTTCATCGACCGGGACCTCGTCTACCGCTTCGCGAACGCGGCCTACCGCCTCTGGCTCGGGCAGGGGCCCGAGGCCGTCGTGGGCCGCTCCGTCGCCGAGGTGCTGGGCTCCGCGGAATTCGAGGCGCGCCGCGCGGCGCTCGAGCGCGCGCTCGCGGGCGAGGAGACACGCATCGAGCGCGCGTGGCGCTGGCCGGACGGGCGCGTGCGCATCGCCGACATCCGCTACATGCCGCGCCGCGCCGCGGAGCACGGCGAGGCCGCGACGGACGGGTTCTACGTCTTCGTGCACGACGTCACCGATGCCCGGCATGCCGAGACCCGGCTCCAGTCCCGCACCGAGCAGCTCGAGGCGCAGATCGAGGCGCAGGGGCGCGAGCGCGACCGGATCTGGACGCTGTCGCCGGTTCTGAAGGTGGTGGCCGGCCGCGACGGCCGGATCCGCAGCGTCAACCCGGCCTGGAGCCGCGCCACCGGCTGGAGCGAGGCGGAGGTCGCCGACCGCACGATCCTCGATTTCGTGGGGGTGGAGGACCGGCCGGCCGCCGAGACCGCCCTCCAGCGGCTGGCCGAGGGCCGGATGATCGAGGATATCGAGCTGACGAGCCTCGTCGCCGACGGCGGCCGTCGCCGGGTGCTCTGGACGATCGTGCCGGACGACGGCGTGCTCTACGGCTTCGGTCGCGACCTCACCGAGCTCCGTCAGGCGGAGGAGGCGTTGCGCCAGTCGCAGAAGATGGAGGCGGTTGGGCAGCTGACGGGTGGGGTGGCGCACGACTTCAACAACCTGCTGACCATCATCCGCTCCTCGGTCGAGT
>NZ_LSIX01000747.1:0-9991 GCF_001556475.1 Methylobacterium sp. CCH5-D2
GTCGCCTCCTCGGCCTCGCGCGCCCGGGCCTGCCGGGCCGCCTCCTCCGCAGCGGCCTGCTGCGCCTTCACCCGGGCTTGGCGCGCGGCCTCCTCGGCCTCGGCGGCGGCCTTGAGGGCGGCGGCGCGGGCCTGATCCAGCTCGATGCGGGCGCGGCGGCGCTGGCGCTCGACCTGATCGGCCTCCAGAAGCTCGATCCGCTCCAACTCGCGCTGCAGCACTGCGGCGGCGAGGCCGGTGGCGAGCGGGCCGGTATCGAGCGCGCGCTCCGGTGCGCCGAGCGGTCCGGTCAGCCCGAACCCGGCGGCGGGCGTGCCCGCGCTCCAGCCGCGGGGAACCGCGCCGCCCGCGAGCGTGCCGCGCGCGTCGAGCCGGCCATTCCGCAGGTCGTACGCGAGGCTGCCGTTCCAGCGCGCCGGGCCGAGATCGAGGTCGAGCGGGCCTGCCCGCAGCACGCCGCCGATGATCGTCGCGGGCGCCGAGACGGGCTCGCGCGCCTGGGCGGCGGCCCGGTTCAACTCCTCGCCGACGATCTGGGCGAGGCGGCCCTCGCGCAGGGGATCGTCCGCCTCGAGCGCGCGGGCGAGCGCCCGCCCGAGCGCGCCCGGGTCGGCCCCCGGCACGCTGAGATCCGCCAGCGTGAGCGTGCCCGATCCCGCGAGGTTGCCCGCGAGCGCGCCCGCATCCGCGCCGGAAGTACCGAAGCGGAGCTTGGCCGAGAGCCGGCCGCTGAGCGGGCCGCCGGAGAGAGCGGGCAGGCTCGCATCCTCCAGCGCGCCCTCGCCCGAGACGGCGAGGCCGCCCGTCCGCCGCGCCAGCGTGGCCGTTCCGGTGAGCCGCCCGTCGGCGAGGCGCCCGGTGAGGTCGCGCAGGTCGAGCGCGGCGTCGGCGAAGCCGAGCTTAAGGCCCGCACCGGAGAGCGAGAGGCCGCGGCCGAGATCGAGCGTCTCGGCCCGGAGGTCGAGGTCGAAGGGGGGCGCCGGCACGGACCGGTCCGGCTCCGGCAGGGCGGCGGCGAGTTGCGGCAGCGAGAGCCGCGCGAGCGCGACGCTGCCCGTCACCGGCCCGTCGCCCGCGCGCCGGAGGTCCGCCTTCAGGTCCGCCCCCGCGACTTGGCCCCTGAGCCGCGCCCGCAGGGCCTCCTCGTCGTGCGCCAGCGTC
The DNA here is from genome assembly GCF_001556475.1 of Methylobacterium sp. CCH5-D2. Taxonomy (NCBI): domain Bacteria; kingdom Pseudomonadati; phylum Pseudomonadota; class Alphaproteobacteria; order Hyphomicrobiales; family Methylobacteriaceae; genus Methylobacterium; species Methylobacterium sp. CCH5-D2. Next base: position 1,162 of record NZ_LSIX01000747.1, read on the forward strand.
AGCGTCAGGTCGGCGGGCCAGGGACCGGGCGGCAGGGCGGTGGCGCCCGCGAGCCTCAGGAAGGGAGCGAGGTCGGGGCCGCTCGCCCGGATCTCGCCCGCGTCCGGCCGCCCCTCCGGGTCGAGCCGGAGCGGGCTGGTGGTCGCGAGCCTCAGGCCCGCCACGGTGCCGTCGAGGGTCAAGGCGAGGAGCGCGTCCTCCCCGCTCGCGCGGGCGTAGCCCGAATCGTGCTGGCGCGTGGCGAGGATGCGCAGGCTCGCGGGCTGCTGCAGGCCGGCGATGTCGGGCCGCGCGAACCAAGTGCCGGCCCGGGGCGTGACGAGGCCGATCTCGGCCCGGTCGATCCGGCCGGCGCGGCTCGTCAGCGCGAGGTCGAGGTTGCTTCCGGCCACGCTGCCGCGGGCGCTCGCCCGCAGGGCGTCGCTGCTGCCGGCCTCCCGCTCCAGGGCGACCGCGAGGTCGAGGGCGCCCGCCCGCAGGAAGGCCGGGATCAGCCGGCTCTCGCCGGTCCAGACCCGGTCGAGCAGCGTGAGGAGCGGGGCCGCAACCGGGGCGGCGAGCCGACCCGAGACCTTTCCGGCCCCGTCCGGTCCGATCCGGCCGGCGAGCGTGCCGCTGGCGCCCGCGAGATCGCGGATCTCCAGGCTGTCCACCACGAGGCTCGGCCCGTCCGAGGCGATGCGCGCCGCGATCGTGCCCGCGCCCGAACCGGTCTGGCCGTAGCGGACCTCCCTTGCCTCCAGGGTCAGGCCGAGATCGTGGCCTCTGAGCGCCGCGACGGTGCCGCCGAGCGGCGGCAGCGCGGCGATGTCGAGCCCGCGCGCCGCGATCTGCGCCTCAAAGCGCCCGCGCGCCGTGCCCTCCGGGGCGGTGTAGCGGGCGAGCCCCGTGAGCCGGGCGCTGCCGAGGGTGAGGTCGAGGTTGCTCAGCGACAGGGTCTGGGCGGCGGCCGAGACGGTGGCGCTCACTGATATCGGGCGCCCGTCGAGCACCGCGACGGCCGGGCCATCCAGCTCGAGCTTGCCGAGATAGCGCCCGAACTCCTCCGAGCGCGGCGCCGAGAGGGTGACCGGGCCGTTGAAGTGCGGCGCGGGCGCCACCTCCAGCGTCCCGCTCGCCGTGAGCGCGGCCGCACCCGGCGCGGTCGCGCGGAAGCTGCGCAGGACCAAACCGCCGGTGCGGTCGAGGGTGCCGGCGAGCGCGAGGTCCGACCATTCCTCCAGCCCGAGCGCGAGGCTCTCGACCGCGAGGTCGAGGTCGAGCAGCACCGGCAGGCCGGGGGCCTTCCTGGGCAGGCCGCGGGCGATCAGCGCCTGCCCCGCGCCCGAGAGCAGGAAGGCGTCGAGGTCGAGCCGGCGCGCCTCCAGGCGCAGGCCGGCGCGCCACTGGCGCAGGTCGAGCCGGCCGCTGCCGGAGAGGCGCAGCGCGCGCCCGGCCGGGTCGACCTCGGCGCTCACCCCCTCGAAGCGGACCTGCGACCCCTGCGCCTTGAAGCGCCCGCCGAGCGTGAAGGGCAGGTAGTCGCCCGCGGCCTGCGTCGGCGGGCCGACCACGAGGCGGGCCGTGCCCTCCGCCTGCACCGACAGCGCCTGCCGGCCACCGGTGCCGCGGCCGGGCGCGGGCACGAGGCCGAGGCGCGCGTCGGCCTCGAAGCGCGGGCGGCTGTCGCCGCCGCCCGAGAGCTTGACGGGCAGGTTTCCGTCGGCGCCGACCTCGCCGCTCGCCAGCCGGAACGGCACCCCGGCGCTCGTCCCCTCGACCCGCCAGGGCCCGGCGAGCGCGGGGGCCTGGATCCGCAGGTCCTCGGCGTAGAGCTGGTCGGTGCGGCCCGTCGCCGGCACGGTGGTGGTGAGCAGGAACTGCTGGATCTGCAGGTCCTCGATCGCGAGGTCGCGCGCCGGCAACGTTTCGCCGAGGCCCGCGGGCAGCAGCAGCGCCTCGCCCCCGGTGACCGGCAGCCGCACCTCGGCTCGGCCGATGCGGGTCTCGGTGAAGCGGATCTCGCCGCCGAGCAGCGGCGTCAGCGCGATCTCGGCCTTCACGAAGCGGGCGTCGAGGCCCGGCGTCTCGCCATCACCGCCGATCCGCAGACGGTCGAGACGCAGGCGCGGGGAGGGGAGCAGGCGCACGTCGAGCCGCCCCTCGCTGCGGGCGGGCAGGCCCAGCGAGCGGCCGATCGCCCGATCGACCAGGGCGCGGTGCGCCGTCCAGTCGAGGAGGGGCGGCACGGCGAGCGCCGCGACGAGGACAAGGATGACGGCGCCCGCGAGCGCGGTCAGGAGGTCACGCACCGGTCTGGTCCCGCTTCTGGCCCGCCCGCGGCGGCGGGTTCCGGGACAGCCGCTCGCGGACCGCCGGAGGCGGGCGCTTCGTTTGCCCCGGCGCGGACATAGCACGGTGCGGGGCACCCGGCGCCAGTTGCCGTCGGGGCACCACGCCCGAGCGATGGCGCGCGCCCTTTTCCCGGATGCCCGGAACACAGTCGAGGGTGATCCGGAAACGAGAGACGGAAGTGCCGCGAAGCGGCTCGATCCTGAGCGACGGTGCAGGAGGCGGACGCTGCGCGCCTTCTCGCGCGGGGTGCCGGCTCCCCTCCGCTGACGCACCGGGCGTCCGGGAAGGCGGCGGTGATGACCGGAGCCAACCGCCGCCTCCGTTCGGGGAGAGGTGGATTTGCGGTCCTAGCGCCGCGGCGCGCCCACGGCGCCCGTGGGCGGGGCGGGCGGCTGCGAGGTCTGGCTGCGCTGCATCTCCATGCGGGCGGCGTTGTTCTGGCTCGTGGTACCGATCTGATTGCCGCGCGCGGTGCTCTCGCTGGTGAGCGCCTGGTTCGTCGCGTTCGGGTTCGACAGGACCTGGGCGCCGGCCGGGCCGGCGGCGAGCGCGAGGGCGGCGGCGAGCGTGACGTGTGCGAGGCGCATGGCGATCCTCCTGTTGCCGTGATCGTATGCGGTGACGACGTGCGAGCGCCGGCCCGGTTCCGGCGCGTTCGCCGTCGGCCTACCCGCGGGACCCCCGCGAAATCCCGTGGGATGGGCCGGCCAACCCGCGACGACCCAGGCGCGGCCCTCGACGCCGTTCGCGTTTTGGTCCAGGGAGGACCTATGCAGAACCCTCCGCACGCCGCTTCCAGAGCCGACGGGTCCGTCGGGTCCCAGGGTGCCGCCACCTCGATCTCGGCTCGCGCCATGGGGGCCTTGCGCCCCGACGCGGCCGCCTATCTCGACGGGCTGAACCCCGAGCAGCGCCGCGCCGTCGAGACCACGGAGGGGCCGGTTCTCGTGCTGGCGGGCGCGGGCACCGGCAAGACCCGGGTGCTCACCACCCGCATCGCCCACCTCATCGCGACCGGCCGGGCGCGCCCCTACGATATCCTGTCGGTGACCTTCACCAACAAGGCGGCACGGGAGATGAAGCACCGCATCGGCACGCTGATCGGGCCGGCGGGCGAGGGCATGCCCTGGCTCGGCACCTTCCACGCCATCGGCACCAAGATCTTGCGCCGCCACGCCGAGCTCGTCGGGCTGAAATCCGACTTCACGATCCTCGGCACCGACGACCAGCTCCGCCTGATGAAGCAGGTCATTCTCGACCAGAACGTGGACGAGAAGCGCTGGCCCGCGCGCGCGCTCGGCCACGCCATCGACGGCTGGAAGAACCGGGGCCTCTCCCCCGAGCAGGTGCCGGCGGGCGAGGGGCAGGCCTTCGCCTTCGGCAAGGGGATCGCGCTCTACACCGCCTACCAGGCCCGGCTCGCCACGCTCAACGCCGTCGATTTCGGCGACCTGCTGCTGCTCTGCCTCAAGCTCTGGCGCGAGAACCCGGACATCCTGCAGACCTACCAGAGCCGGTTCCGCTACATCCTGGTGGACGAGTACCAGGACACCAACGTCGCCCAGTACCTCTGGCTGCGGCTGCTGGCGCAGGGCCACCGCAACGTCGCCTGCGTGGGCGACGACGACCAGTCGATCTACGGCTGGCGCGGCGCCGAGGTCGACAACATCCTGCGCTTCGAGCACGACTTCCCGGGCGCCGTGGTGGTGCGGCTGGAACGCAACTACCGCTCGACCGGGCACATCCTCGCGGCCGCCTCGGGGCTCATCGCGAAGAACGAGGGGCGGCTCGGCAAGACGCTCCGCACCGACGACGAGCCGGGCGAGCGCGTCACCGTGACAGGCGCCTGGGATTCGGAGGAGGAGGCGCGCCAGATCGCCGAGGCGATCGAGCGGCTGCAGGGCAGGAAGCACCCGCTCTCCGAGATCGCCGTGCTGGTGCGCATTTCCGCCCAGATGCGCGAGATCGAGGACCGCTTCGTCCAGCTCGGCCTGCCCTACCGGGTGATCGGCGGCCCGCGCTTCTACGAGCGGGCCGAGATCCGCGACGCGCTGGCCTACCTGCGCGTCACCGCCAACCCGGCCGACGACCTCGCGTTCGAGCGCATCGTGAACACCCCGAAGCGGGGTTTGGGCGATGCCACGCTCCAGCAGCTCCACGCCTACGCCCGCGCCGAGCGGGTGCCGCTGCTCCTCGCGGCCCGCCGCCTCTGCGAGACCGACGAATTGAAGCCGCGCGTCCGCTCGACGCTGCGGGCACTGACCGAGAGCTTCTCGCGCTGGGCCCGCTCCGTCGAGAGCCAGCCCCATTCCGAGGTCGCCCAAACCATCCTGGAGGAGTCCGGCTACACCGAGATGTGGCAGAAGGACCGCTCGGCGGACGCGGCCGGGCGCCTGGAGAACCTGAAGGAGTTCGTCCGCTCCATGGAGGAGTTCCCGGATCTGGCGGGCTTCCTGGAGCACGTCTCGCTGGTGATGGAGGCGTCCGAGGCGGAAGGCGCCGAGCGCGTCTCGCTGATGACGCTCCACGCCGCCAAGGGGCTCGAGTTCGACACCGTGTTCCTGCCCGGCTGGGAGGACGGCCTGTTCCCGAACCAGCGGGCGCTCGACGAGAGCGGGCGCGCGGGGCTCGAGGAGGAGCGCCGCCTCGCCCATGTCGGGCTGACGCGCGCCCGCAAGCGCGCCAAGCTGTCCTTCGCGGTCAACCGCCGCATCCACGGGCTGTGGTCCTCGACCATCCCCTCGCGCTTCATCGACGAATTGCCCGAGAGCGCGGTCGACGTGGTGGAGGCCCCGGCGCATTTCTCGGCGGGCGCCTCGCGCTTCGACCGCAACCCGGCACCCTTCGGGTCCTCCTACGGCACGCCCGGCTGGCAGCGGGCGCAGGCCGCCACCGGCGGGCGCGGCTTCGGTGCTTCACCCGGCGGGCGCTCCGGCGGTCCCCGCCAGATCGAGGGCGAGCTGGTGGCGAAATCCACCGGCGGTTCCTCCGCCTTCCAGGGCGGTCAGCGCGTCTTCCACACCAAGTTCGGCCCCGGAACCGTCGCGGGCGTCGACGGCAACAAGCTCACGGTTGACTTCGACAAGGCCGGCCGGAAGATGGTGCTCGACAGCTTCCTCCAGCCGGGGTGAGCTGTCCCGCCGGTTCAGGCCCGGACTTTTCAGGGCGGCAAGGCCGGTCGGAATCGCCTCGCGGCGAGTCAGGATCGAGGGCGTGACGGATGCGGTGTCATCCTGTGTCCACCCCGCGGCGCCAGAGCGCCTGATCCGACGCCTCCCTCAGTATCGTCTCCGAAATGCAACGCCGGCGCTGAAGCTCGCGCGTCTGCGCCGGCTTGGTGCGGTCGTTGCTTGCCGGATTCGTGCCGGTTTGCACAGGCATCTGGGGCCAAGATGGAACCCACGAACATGGTCCATCATTGAGGTGCAAGAGGCAAAACAGGTCTGAATAAAAGGTATACGACGACAGCGCAGTGACAGTTCCAGATTGGCAAGTCCAGGTGGAGTGTTGATCGATGAAAAGACGGCGCGCACGACTCGAGCTGGTGGAAGATCGCGGTGCCCGGGTGCACCGGACCCGGTTCGACGAGGAACGTTGTTTAAGTCCGATCCAACCACTGACCGACCGGCAGGGCGAATATCTCGACGCCCTCGCCAAGCACGCGCAAGTCATCGTTCTGGGGCCCGCCGGGACGGGCAAGACCTTCATCGCCGGAACCCGAGCCGCCGACCAGCTCCGCCAGCGCCGCATCGCCAAGGTCGTGATCACGCGGCCGAACGTGCCCTCGGGCCGCTCGCTCGGCTTCTTCCCCGGCACGCTCGAGGAGAAGATCGCTCCCTGGGTGGCGCCGCTCACGGAGGCCATGAAGGAGCGGATGGGCCAGGCCGCCTTCGAGATCGCGCTGAAGGCCGGCGACATCGAGATCGTGCCCTTCGAGGTGATGCGCGGGCGCACCTTCAAGAACTGCCTCGTGATCCTCGACGAGGCGCAGAACACCACCACGGCCGAGATCAAGATGTTCCTCACCCGCATCGGCGACGATTGCCAGGTGATCATCAACGGCGACGTCTCGCAGACCGACCTGCGCGAGACCTCCGGCCTGCGCACCGTGATCCACCTCGTGAAGAGCCGGATGATGCCGATCCCGGTGGTTGAGTTCACCCGCGACGACATCGTCCGCTCCGGCATCTGCGCGGAGTGGGTGAAGGCTTTCGAGGAAACCAATCTCTGATTGAAGGGTTGGGCACGGCGGACCCCTGCGGAGGTCCGCCGTGCCCGCTCGGGCGCGAGAAACTGCTCCGAACCTCCCGAACGGGAGGATGAACCGGGTGCCGCGCCCGGACATTCGAGACCAGGAATCTCCCGTGAGGAAACTGACCTTCGCCTTCGCCGTCGCCGCCGCGATGGGTGCCGCTGCCCTTGCCGGCCCGGCCTCCGCGGCTCCCGGGATGCCCGCGGGCGTGAGCGCGCCCGACGCCGTCACCCATGTCCAGATGACGCCGATGGAGCGGCGCATGGAGCGTCGGGCGGTACGCCGTCACATCGAGCGTCGGATGGAGCGCCGCGCCATGCGTCGACACATGGAGCGCCGGATGATGCGGCGGCACATGATGCGCAACATGTAAGCAGCGCGCTCGCGCGTCGGATCGGGGCCCTTCGGGGCCCCGTTTCCATTCGGGGGCTGGCGGAGCGGCGCCTGTGGATGCAGGCAGATTGCCGCGGCCGCGCGGGATTCCCTTCACGGCCGCCCGCGTGACATGCACGCCGCATCTCTGGCTTTCCGGGAGACGACCATGCCCCCCTCCAACCGCCTGTTCGACGACTTCGCCCGGATGATGACCGATGCGGCCGGGGCCGCGCAGGGCGTGCGCCGGGAGGCCGAGACTGTGGTCCGCGCCCAGTTCGAGCGCCTGATCCGCGACATGGACATCGCCTCGCGCGAGGAGGTTGATGTGCTGCGCGACCTCGTGAGCACGCTGCGCACCCAGAACGATGCGCTGGCCGCCCGCGTCACGGCCCTCGAGGCGAAGCTCGGCGACAAGCCCGGAACGGCCTCCGCGGGCGCGAGCGAGGGCGTCTGAGCCGAGCGGCCGGGCGCTTCGGCTTTTGCACAGGGAAGCGGAGCTGCCGGTTCCGTTTCCTGTTCACCGGGCGGGCGGCCCGCTTTGTGTCGCGACTCCCGCCCGGTCTATAGTCGGTCAGGTTCTGATTCGCCCGAGCGCACCGATGACCGCCGACACGTGATCCTTCGCATCATCGCTCAAGACCCCGAATGGTCGAGCTTTACTGCGTTGGGGCGCGTTTGGACGCCCGGTTGCTTCACCAACACCATGCCACTGCGGCCAGACCCCGGCCGCCAGTCCGGATCGTCATGCCCCAGCTTCACGTCGACATCGAAGACCAGGACCGGATCGAGCACCCGCTCGACGTGGTCGAGCGCCTGGCCTCCCTGCGCGACTGGATCTTCGACCGGGCGGAGACGGACGAGATGTCCGTCACCAGCCCCGGGCGCTGGACGGACTACCATCTCGCCTTCACCTGGATCGAGGACATGGAGGCGCTGCACGTCGCCTGCGCGTTCGATCTCAAGGTGCCCGAGCGCCAGCGCGTCGAGGTGTTGCGGCTGATCGCGCTGGTCAACGAGCAGCTCTGGATCGGCCATTTCGACCTCTGGTCGAGCGACAACGTGGTGATGTTCCGCCACGCGCTGCTGCTCACGGGCGGCGTCATCCCCACCCATCCGCAATGCGCGACGCTGATGAAGTCGGCGGTCGATGCCTGCGAGCGCTACTATCAGGCCTTCCAGTTCGTGCTCTGGGCGGGCAAGACGGCCCGCGAGGCCCTCGACGCCGTGCTGTTCGAGACCGAGGGCGAGGCCTGAGGATTTTTCGATCACGATGACCGCCATCGGACGCCTGCCCGCCTCTCTCACCCTCGTCGGCGCCGGCAAGATGGGCGGGGCGATGCTCGCCGGCTGGCTCGAGGCCGGGCTCGACCCGCGCGCCGTCACGATCCTCGATCCGGCCCCCTCCGGTGCAATCGCCGCGCTCTGCGCGGAGCGCGGCATCGCGCTCAACCCGGCCGATCCCGCGCTGGCCGCGGTGATGGTGCTCGGCATCAAGCCGCAGGGCCTGGAGGCCGCGGCAGTCGCGCTGTCGCCGCTCGTCGGCCCCGGCACGCTCGTCCTGTCCATCCTGGCTGGCAAGACCATCGCGGACCTGAAGGCGCGCCTGCCCGGGGCGCGGGCCGTCGTGCGGGCGATGCCGAACCTGCCGGCGAGCGTCGGGCGGGGCGCGACCGGGGCGGTGGCGAGCGCCGAGGTTACGGCCGAGCAGCGCGCCGTCGCGGAGGCGCTGCTCTCTGCCGCGGGGCTCACCGAGTGGCTCGACGCGGAGGCGCAGATCGATGCGGTCACGGCCGTCTCGGGCTCGGGGCCGGCCTACGTCTTCCTGCTGGTCGAGGCGCTGGCCGAGGCCGGCGTGGCGGCAGGGCTCGC
>NZ_LSIX01000748.1:0-34912 GCF_001556475.1 Methylobacterium sp. CCH5-D2
CGACCGGCAGGTTCACCTTGGCGACCTCGGCCGCGCCGACGGCGTGGAAGAAGCCCGGCATGACGTGGCCGAGCGCGATGCCGGCCACGATGCAGAGGGCGACCCAGAGGGTCAGGTAGCGTTCGAAGGTGCTCATGGTGTCCTCAAGCGGTGGCGACGCGGCGGCCGCGCTCGTCGACGACGCGCTCGCCGTCCTCCTTCACGAACTCCCCCTGCTGGTCCGGCAGGAGGTCGAGCACCGCCTCCGACGGCCGGCACAGGCGCACGCCCATCGGGCTCACCACCAACGGACGGTTGAGCAGGACGGGGTGCGCCTCGACCGCGTCGAGGAGTTGCTCGTCGGTCAGCGCCGGGTCGGCGAGGCCGAGCTCGGCGTAGGGCGTGCCCTTCTCGCGCAGGACATCCCGGACCGAGAGGCCCGCGCGGGCGAGCATCTGCTTGAGGAGCGCCCGGTTCGGTGGCGTCTTCAGGTACTCGACCACGTGCGGCTCGATGCCGGCGTTGCGGATCATCGCCAGGGTGTTGCGGGACGTGCCGCAGGCGGGGTTGTGGTAGATGACGACGTCCATCACGCGACCTCCGGGCGGGCCGAGGTCGCGCCGGCCATCTGGCCGATCTCGCGGACCTTCGACGACAGGGCGACCTGGTCGAGGCTGCCGAGCGGCAGGGCGACGAAGGCCGCGATCCGATTCTTGAGGTAGCGCTGGGCGGTGACGAAGGCGCGCTTGCGCTCCATCTCCGAGCCCTCCGCCGCGGCGGGGTCCTCGATGCCCCAGTGGGCCGTCACCGGCTGGCCCGGCCAGTACGGGCACGTCTCGCCGGCGGCGTTGTCACAGACGGTGAAGACGAAATCCATGACGGGGACTTCGGGACCGGCGAACTCGTCCCACGACTTCGAGCGCAGGCCCTCCGTCGGGTAGTCGCTTTCCCGCAGGACCTGCAGCGCCAGCGAGTGCGGCTCGCCCTTCGGTCGGCTGCCGGCCGAGAAGGCGCGGAAGCGCCCGCCGCCCTCCTTTTTGAGCATGGCCTCGGCCAGGATCGAGCGGGCCGAGTTGCCGGTGCAGAGGAACAGGACGTTGTAGACTGGCTCAGGCATGGAGGGTGTCCCCGGTGGTGCAGTCGCAGGCGGCGAGCGCGGCGACGGCCGGGGCGCACACCTCGGGGTGGCCCTGGCAGCAGTCACGCATGAGGAACTGGACGAGGTCGGACAGGCCGGCGTAGGCGGCGCTGTAGATGACCGACTTGCCCTCGCGCCGGGAGGTGATCAGCCCGGCGTGCGAGAGCTCCTTCAGGTGGAAGGACAGGTTGTTGCCGGCGACGTTCACCGTCTCGGCGAGGACGCCCGCGGCGAGGCCGCCCGGACCGGCGGTGACCAGGGCGCGCACGACCCGGAGCCTATGCTCCTGGCCGAGGGCGGCGAAGGCGGCGAGGGCTTGCCGTTCGTCCATCGAATGACCTACATATCAACTATCGTTGAAACATAGAGGAGTTAAGCGCCTTGGACAAGCCCCAGCAGCCGTTCGCCGACGGGGTGCCGAACCTCTCCGAGGCGCATTTCGAGGTGCCGACCGAGGAACGGATGGCGCCGCCGACGCCGCTCGACCATGCGCCTCGATTCCTCGTCCTCTACGGGTCGCTCCGGGATCGGTCCTTCAGCCGGTTCCTGGCCTACGAGGCGGCACGGCTGCTGGAGGCGATGGGCGGGGAGGTCCGCATATTCCACGCGGACGGGCTACCGCTGCCCGACGACGCGCCCGTCGAACATCCGAAGGTGCAGGAACTCCGGCAGCTCTCGATCTGGTCGGAGGGGCAGGTCTGGGTCAGCCCGGAGCGGCACGGCAACATGACCGGGGTGATGAAGGCCCAGGTCGACTGGCTGCCGCTGAGCGAGGGCTCGGTGCGCCCGACGCAGGGGCGGACGCTTGCGGTGATGCAGGTCTCGGGCGGATCGCAGAGTTTCAATGCGGTCAACAGCCTGCGGGTGCTGGGGCGCTGGATGCGGATGATCACCATCCCGAACCAGTCGTCGGTGCCGATGGCCTACAAGGAGTTCGATGACGCCGGCCGAATGAAGCCCGGGCCGCTCTACGACCGGGTGGTGGACGTCTGCGAGGAGCTGATGAAGTTCACTCTCCTGATGCGTGGACGGGCCGACTACCTCGTCGACCGCTACTCCGAGCGTAAGGAGCGCGAGCCCGAGCGCCTCAAGGGCGTCGCCGCCGACATCGGGTTCGTGAAGCGGTAGACGGACCGTTCCCCCGTGGAGCGAGCCTCGGTCCCGGCCTGCGGATTGCGCTGTCAGCCTCCCTTACGGGCGTAGCGGCCCTTGTCCCGCGGCTCGAAACACCGACGGTGGAAGACCCGCACATCCAACTGCCGAGGCTCCTAAGAGGACGGAGGCGCCGTGAGCAAGGAACCGCGGCGGCATCGACGCTTTCCGTTGGTATTCAGCGCAGCCGAGAGGTACCGGCTGCCTGGATCGAGTTTAGCCGCGAAAGTAATTGCATATGGATTGGTACGACCGCCGCGAACCATGGCAGGCCCAGGCCGACGACGCCCGCGATGGGGCCGCCACCGATTACAGCCGGGTCATCCACTCCGCGTCGTTCCGGCGTTTGCAGGGCAAGACGCAAATCCTGAACCTCGGCGACAGCGACTTCTACCGGACGAGGCTCACCCATTCGCTTGAGGTCGCGCAGATTGCCGGCGGGATCGCGCGGCGGTTCGAGAAGGTTTATGCCGACCATGCCGCCCGGCAATACATCCCGGACCTCAGCATGATCCAGGCCGTGGGCATGACCCACGACCTCGGCCACCCCCCGTTCGGCCACGGCGGCGAGGTTGCCCTGAATTTCTGCATGCGCGGTGCCGGCGGTTTCGAGGGCAACGGCCAGACCCTGCGCATCCTGTCCAGGCTGGAAAAGTTCTCCAAGGTCGCCGGCGCGAACCTGATGCGGCGCACCCTGCTCGGGGTTCTGAAGTATCCCGTGCCCTTCAGCCTCGCGATGAACGTGGACATCCGCCCCGCCCTCCACGTCGGCCCGGAGTCGATCCGGATCATCGACCGCGAGGCCTCCAAGCCGCCCAAGTGCTACCTGGATTGCGAGCAAGACGTCGTCGACTGGATCCTCGCCCCACTCAGCGAAAAGGACCGCAACGCCTTCACCGAGGCCCGCGATCAGGAGGGCAAGCACCGCAAGCCCCTCCACAAGTCGTTCGATTGCAGCATTATGGACGTCGCCGACGACATCGGCTTCGGCATCCATGACCTGGAGGATGCCCTCGCCCTTGGCCTGGTAACGCGGGTGGATTTCGAGGCGCACGTGACCGAGGAGAAGAGCTCAAGTTTCCTCAACAGTCTCAAGGAGAAATACCCGGAGGAGTTCGGCAACAACGTCTATGAGGGATTCCTTGATCGGCTGTTCGGTGCCGGCGATACCCGGAAGAGGTGCATCGGCCGGATGGTCCATCACCTGATCACGAACTGCGTGATCGAGACCAGGGAGGAGTTCGACGAGCCCCTCGTTCGATATCGGGCTGCCATCGAAGCCGGAGCGAACACCTTCCTGGAAGCGCTGAAGGAACTGGTCCGGGAGGTCGTCATTCGCAGCCCGGGGGTCCAGCACCTCGAATTCAAGGGTCAGGGTATGGTCGTCGCGGTGTTCGAGGCCCTCGCCTCGGAGCCGAAGTCGTTCCTGCCGCGGTCGACCTACGAGGCGTACGAAAAGGCGCCTGACGGTCGGCGCGTAATCTGCGACCACGTGGCCGGCATGACCGACGCCTTCCTCATGCGCACTTACGAGCGCTTGTTCAGCCCGAGGATGGGTTCCGTGTTCGACCGCCTCTGACCGACCCGCCGCCCGGTTTAAGCGAGCGACCCGTGTTTCCTTCCTGCTCCCGGTCCACGTCAACCCCAGATGCGTGAGGGCTTCACCGATGCCGAAGGGGCGGGCAGGCCGGGGCGACCTCCCTTCCGGCGCCGGCGGAATGCTGAGGCGGCAGCCTCGCCCCGCTCCATCTTGCCGGGGCGAGGCAGCGCCACGGCGCCGTGGGTCATCGGCATCCGCATAAGACCGTCGAACAGCGTTGCATGTTGCTCGGTTCGGCGGCTGCTCGTCACGACCCCTTTCGGTTCCGACTTTCGGAGATGCCCATGAAAGTCGTGCTGGCCTCCTGGCAGTTCTGGGCGTTGTTCTCGGCGGCATTTGCCGCGCTGACGGCGATCTTTGCCAAGATCGGGATAGAGAACATCAACTCGGACTTCGCCACATTCATCCGTACGGTGGTGATCCTGTGCGTCCTCGGCGCGCTTTTGGCCGGCACGGGCCAATGGAAACCACTCGATTCAGTTTCGGGACGAACATACCTGTTTCTTGTCCTATCGGGGCTCGCCAACGGTGGATCGTGGCTCTGCTACTTCCGCGCCCTGAAGCTCGGGGATGCCGCCCGCGTGGCGCCCATCGACAAGTTGAGCGTCGTCCTAGTGGCGGTCTTCGCGATCATGTTCCTCGGAGAACGCCTGACCGTCCCCAACTGGTTGGGCGTCGACCTGATAGCGGCCGGCACGATCCTGGTCGCCTACAGGAGCTGAAGGCTGGCCGCGTGCCCTTTCGCCCGGAGGCGTACGCAGGAGAGCGACCGGGACGCCGCGACCAGCACGCGCGTTGGCCGATCGCCATCGAGCGCTCTCTGCATTCGTTCCTGCGCCCAACGTCCAGGCCCTTGACGCTCGCCGTCCAAGAACACTGCTGGCGGCGACTAGGCCGCGTCCGTCTTCCGCCCGGCAGGCGACTTGCGTCGGCGCGCTCGATGGATGGCCGGGGCCACGCCGCCGTTCCTGGCGTAGCGCGAGCGCCTGGGTGACGGGCCCCGCCACTCTGCCGAGCCCCGGAGCATATTGGCCAAGCGCCCGACATCCAAGCCGTCGAGAAGCTCAGGGAAGCGCAGCGCCCATAGCTCCAACAACCGGTCCCAACTTCCGCTGCGGACCAGCCGGCGCACGGAATTCGTGAGGTTCCGTTCGTCGCCGAACCGCTCCGGCATCCTCCGCCATGAGAGGCCGGTCCGCAGCGCCAGGATCACCGCCTCCAGCAGCATCCGGCCGGGAATGCCCGGGGTGCCCTTGAACGAGATCTCGATGGACGAATGCAACAGCGGCTTCGAGGCCAGCCATTGCTCGTCGGTGAGCGCATCCTGGCCATCCAGGGCATGGAAGCGTGCGGCCGGCCCCCTGCGCTTGCGCCAATCATCACCGCCAACCTTCCAGCGCGCCCGCGCGGCCTCGACCGGGCCGAGGTCCAGTCCGGCCACGAAGGAAGGGTCCGCCTCGCGAAGGAGGTCAATCAGGATCTGGTCCCCCGCGGCATAGACGAACCGCGAGAGTGCACGCCGCATCTCCGGCGCGTCGCCGAACGCCGCCGACAGCAAAGGCAGGCCCGTCCGGAGCCGGAGCAGGAGGGCGTCGACAAGGGCCCGCGTCGGGATGTGGCGCGAGTCATTCCTGTGGCCCGTGACGTCCGGGAGGTGCTTGGCGACGAGGGCCCAACGCGCGTCGTCGATCCGATAACCTCCGCTTGCCATAAGCCGCTCGGCGTCTTCGCGAAGGCGGACGTGGCGGCCCATCGGCTGCTCGACATCGACATGGATCACGTCCAAGCCAACACCGGGCGAGCCGCAGCTCCCGTCCTCCTGTAGGAACGCCAAGAAGTCCAGGTGGATGGCCAGGCCCAAGGTCCCCGCCGGCCGGCCATCCCGCATGACCACCACCCGCTGGACGAGGCGGGCAAGGGCGGCGGAGACCTTCGCCTCCGCCTCCGTCAAGGCCCTGAATGGCACCCGCTCGATAAGGTGATCCAACGTGGCGGAAAGCGTTCGAAGCCTCTCACCGGCTTCGTCCACCTCGGGCAGCTCGGCGAGGTCCGCCGAACGGGCCTGAAGGTCTGCGAGCTCCCCCGTCAGGCGGCTCCTCTCCTCGGACAACAGGTCGGATGGGTAGGTCGATTCAAGCTCCTTGACGAGCGCCCGGCGAAGCTGTTCGCGGGTGACCGCAATCTTACGCTCAACATCCGCACGGGCGGCACGGCGGGCGGCGGAGGCTTCACGTAGCGAGCGGTCGACGGCAGCCGCGAAATCCTCCTCGCCGACGAAGGACCGCAGCTTGCCGCAAACGGCTGTGAGGACGGCGCGCTCCACGGTCTCGTGCATAACGGAGTGACGCCTCGCCGGGCAGCAGCCCCCGTCCGACCAGACGTTGCAGGTTAGCTGTCGACCACCCAAGGTGAACCGCTGGCCTTCGACCCCGGCGCAGTCGCACGTCGCCTTTCCGGCCAAGAAGTGGCTGTGCTCGAACTTCTGCTTCCCCCGGGGGCGTCGCTTCTCGTTGACAGCGAAAAACAGATCGTCTGGCACAATTCGAAGGTGATCGAAGTAGTTGCGCGTCATCTCGCTCGGATGCCGACGCTGGACGGCGACCTTCCCCGATTTGCGGTCGAACGTATTCAAGGTAAATGGATAGTACCATCTACCCGTATAGGCCAACTGGCCCAAAACGTTCGCAACGGTCGATTTCGTCCATCTGCAATCCTTCGTCGGTCCTGCAACCCCGCGTTCCTTCATGATCCGGCCGATGCTTCGGTAGGAAATTCCCGCGGCTGCCATTTCAAAGATTGAAAATATGGTCTTCTCTTCCTCGGGGTGACGCACGAGGAAGCCCCTTTCTTCGCCGTACCGATATCCGAAGAACGCACCGGAATGGGCGCCGCCCTGGGCAGCGTGCTGGAACCTGCCCATGCCCATGATCAGGGTGCGACGGTCCCGATCCGCCTCGGCCTTGAGTGCCGCTTCGATGACCTCCTTCTTGTTCAGTGCCTTGAAGTCGCCGGCGCTATGAAATTCCACGCCAAGCTCATTCAATTGCTCGCATACTTCGACCGCATCGTAAGTTTCGCGGGACCACCGGTCAAAGTCCTCAACCATGATGACTTTTATCTTGCCAGACCGACAGTCTTCGAGCAAACGCTGCAGGCTTTCACGATCACGCATTGATCGGGCACTTCGAGCAGGGTCGTCATACAGCACGTAAATCGCGTAACCAAGCTTCCTCATGTAAGCGGTTACAACCTTGACCTGACGCTCGATGCTCATCTCCTTCTGCTTATTAGACGAGTAGCGAGCGTAGAGGCCCACGGGCACAAGCTTGTCCGGTGGGCCGAAGCCGTCACGGCGTTCGACATCCAGGTTCCGTCGAAGGGCCAACCGGTCCAGAGGGCACAATGCCGTCGTATCGACCACCTGCCGCAGATCCACGGCGCCAGGCATCAGGTCGGTCGTCCGTTCACCGTGGGCCATCGCAACGCCGCTCCATGCGAAGAGAAGGAAGAATTGCTTGCCTGAGGACGCGATAGCCGGGACGTGCGCGGGTTCGCTTTACGTCCATCTCGGTGCGCCGGATGGCTTTCGTTTGACTCCGCCCGAGACCGTCACGTTCTCCTCGACGCACATGGCCGGGTCGCAAGCGGTCATCCTTCCAGGCATCCCGGTAGCGACCGGCGTTCGAATCCATGCCGCGCGGCGCAACGTACGCTTCGGCTAGCTCCCGCCGACAACCGACTTCGGGCGCTTGGCCGTGATTTTCGTCTCTCCCGTCCACGGGGCCGGGTCTCCGCTGCACCATCGCGACGTGAATTTCGCATCCTGGCCGGAGCATTTCGCGTCACGGCGACATCTAATTCCAGGTCGCCCGCGTACAAGTCCCGACCGGCAACTTTCCTATCCTGTCCGCGCGCGTCCAGCCTTTGGGCGTCCGACCGTTCGGCGGCCATCCCCACCAAGCCCTCGAACAATGCGTCTAAGACCGTGAGCGGCCGTCCTGAACTGGACGATTCGCCCCGAAACCTCTGGATGCCGAACGACATCGTTCGCTCCCCCTGTTCCATTGAAATTACCCCTGGATCGCGCATGGCGGCAGGCGTACGAGAAACGCGCGGCGGCCGCCCCTTCTGGGACGGCCGCGCCGCATCGACGAAACGTGGGTGAAGTCTCTAATTATACCGCAGGTATATATAACTGCAATACCGGAGGCCGATCCGGAACTCGTCGCCATGTGCGGCGACCGACGGGACGAAAGGGCATCGCGGCCGCACGCGGTGCCGAAGGTAGCCTGTCCAGTTTCAAGAGACCGTTCCCGTTCTCGATGAACCTCAAAGGTCGATGCGGAAGCGGTATGGCGCGTTACGACGCCGCGGAACCGCCACCCGACTTGCGATATCCGCGAGCGCCACCTCCGACCTTGTCGTCCCAGTCCCCGTTGCGAATGCTCCGTCGGTACGGGCAGGTGTCCAGGGCGTCGGCTTCGGTCCGTACCAAGCAGCCCGTGAAGGGCATTCACGACGTTTGCCGGGCGGCTAGGCTCGGAGCAATCGGCCTGCTCCTGAGGAGCAAAAGCACAGCCGCTGACCGAGATGACGTGGGAACCGATGGCCCCCAGGGCCATCCCGGAGAGCACTGACCCTATGCCTGTCGTCGGTGCTGCCGGGCCGTTGCCGAATTCCCCTTACCGAAGTTCCCGCAATCCACAGGTCGACACGACCATCCTGGTCCGGCGCGGCGAGGGTGATGGTCAAGCAGGCGGATCGGCGGTAGAATATACTGGCGATATAAATACGACGCTGGTGCCGCCAAGTGCCGATAGGGTTTGGCTGCCCCTGCGCCAGTGGTCGGACGGTATCGCGACGTCGAAGTCCCCCGGGCGGTAGGCTGCCCCGCCCTGCAGATCAACCGCACCGACCGCGAGCACATGGCCGCGACCGGTGTCAGACGATTTACGACTCCGGTTCCCCAGACACGAAGCGCACTCTAGCAACGGGAGTGAGACGATGAGGCACGCGAGTCCGCGCGACGTTGAGCAGGATAAGGCTCCGTCAAGCTCAACCGGAAGGGCCACACGCCGGCGCCTTCCGCCGACCAGGGAACGGTTGGGCAGGCTGAGGGCGGTATCAGATCGCGTCGTCGAATCCACCGAATACGATGAGGAGACCCAAGGAGCCTTCGTCGAGGTGATGGGTCCCGAACTGCTCGACGTCGCGTTCGACGAACTCGGGGACCTCGCCTTGGTCCGAGGCGAGCTATCGGACAGCTTGCGGCTGCATGTTTCGGCCCTGCAGCGTCTCGACGAGGAGGACCTTTGGTGACGCAGGGCCGAAGCTGCGCCAATCCTTCCTGAGGTCCAGGTGAGTTTAGCCCGCCGGCGCTCTCGGGAGGCGCCGGACACTTCGCCAACCCTACCCGGCGCGCGTCCGCTTGCCCAGCGCGCCGTCCCAGCCTGGGAGGCGCGCATAGGCGTCCTTGCCAACCCTCTGGAAGTATCGCTCGTATTCGACGCTGATCTCGATCTTCTTGCGCGGCATCCCCTCGGATAGCGCTTCCTTGACCAAGCGGCCGCCCTTCAGCGTCGTCATTCGCAGCCGAACCATGATGTCCGCAACCGACATGCTGCCTTGCGCAGGCAGGATCTCGTAGGCTTCGTGCATCACGCGATCCCAGAACTCCTCAGAACGCACGTGGTCCAAGCGCCGGCTAATACCAATCGGCATGGTTCATAACCGATAGGCCCATTCGCGCAGTCCGAGCGACATGATCATCCAAGGCTGTGCGACGAGCTTGTTCCAAGCCTCGCAGCATTGATCGAGGATGTCCTCGTAGGAGTCGAAGATCCGGTCGCCGAGCCAGTTCTCGCGCAGGAACTGCCAGACATTCTCGACCGGGTTGAGTTCGGGCGCATGAGACGGCAGCGTCAGCAAGGTGAAGTTGTCGGGGACGACGAGGTCGGCGGCGACGTGCCAGCCGGCGCCGTCGAGGATTTGGACGGCGTGCGCGCCGGGATCGACGGCGCGGCTGATTTCGGCCAGATGCGCGTTCATGGCCGGTGTGGCGCAGCGGGGCAGGACGAGACCGGCGTCCTTGCCCTTCTCGGGACAGATCGCCCCGAAGATGTAGGCGGACGCCGTGCGCTGATCCTTGGGCGCCGTGGGCCGGCTGCCCTTGCGCGCCCACCGGCGCGGGACCGTGTTCTTCTGACCGACGCGGGCTCTCATCCTGAGGCTCTCGAAGGACGTCCTGCCACCAGAGTTCGAGCGGCGTGTCGACTGGCAGTTGGGCGCGGATCGCGCTCACGCGGGCGGGGAGGTTTTTTTAAACGCCGTCAGCGCCGCCGGGTCCTGCTGATGATGGCGCGGACGGGCCGACAGCTTGGCATAGCCCATCCGCTTCACCTCCCGTCCGACACTGCTCTCGTCGAGGCTGACGCCGAAGCGCGCGAACAGCCAAGCCGCCAAGTCCTTCAGCCGCCAGCGCACCACGCCGTCCCGTTGCAGGTCCGGCCCTTCCTCGATGGCAACCGCGAGCGCCTGCCGCTGGGCCGCGTCGAGCTTGAACCGCGGGCCGGGCTTCTTGCGCTCGATCAGGCCGTCCGGCCCGGCCGCGTTGAAGGCCAGCACCCAGTCGCGCACCGTCTGCAGGCCGACCGCGCCGATCCGCGAGGCCTGCGTCCGGCTCCCACCCTCGTAGATCGCGGCCAGCGCGAGAAGCCGCCGGCTCTGACCGGCATCGCGGCTCTTCCGCGCCAGACGTCGCAGGGTATCCGCATCGAAATCCTCGCGCAGATCCACGGCCTTCGACATGGCAAACCTCCTAGCTTGCCACATCGAATCACATCCGCCGCTTCCGCGTAAACCCGCGAGTCCTCACCCGTACCGATTGGTATTATGGGTACGCTGATTGTGCAGCAGAGATGCGGGACAATTTAAGCGCAGCAATTCCTGGTTGCCTCGCTCGTCGCCGGCTTTGCGCCGAAAACGGCCGTTTGCGGATCATTTTGGAACGAGACTTCGACTTTTCCGTCCCGTCGAGCGTTACGTGCCTGTAGGAAATGCGCACCCGCCGCCGCTCGCTGTTCACATCGTCTTCGGCGGCGGTCGTTGAACCTGCCAAGGTCGCCACACGAAATCGATCCCCGTAATTGCGGAGTTTATTCCATGACACGTACGTCTAAATTCAGAGCCTCACTCATCGCTGGCTTTGCTGCGCTCGCACTAGGCTTTGGCTTGGCAACAATCCCCGAACCGGCAGCCGCCCAAGGCCATGGCTACGGTCATTCCCGCGGTCATGGTGGCGGCTACGGCGGTCACGGTGGCGGCGGTCGGCACGGCTATGGCGGCGGACATCGCAGATCGTACAGTGGGCACGGCGGCGGTCGGCGACATGGCTATTCCGGTGGGCACGGACGCTCGGGTGGCGGCGGTCATCACAGGGGTGGTGGCCACTAGGGACACAAACTAGAAGCTTGATCCCGCAAAGATTGTCTTGAGCCCAAGCATTAGGCGAGGTTGGCGGGACTCAGTCATCGGATGACGGCAAATAGTTCGTTACTCAGAATAATTCTCCGACGTAACGAAATCCGATCCGGAAGCAAAGCACAGCCATGTTTTTTCTTCCAAATCCGAGCACAGGAGAATGATGTCGTGATGAAAAAGTCAGCAAGAGCAATGATCGCTGCGGCCTTTGCCGTATCTCCAACAGCAGTCTTCGCTCAGCATATCGATGTCAATCCGGGCGGGGTTCGGGTGGAAGGCGATAGCCACGGACGACGCGTTGTCGAAGAGCGTAGCGAGGGCGGCCATCATGAACCTCGCAGAGAGCACCACGAAGAGCGTCGAGAGGGACACCATGGCGATGCCCCGCGGGAACGTCACTGACGCCTTGAGATAAAAAGAGCTGTGAATAAGCGACGGGTGGCCATTACAGGTCGCCCCTCGTCTACATTTCAACGATATTGTCTAGGCCGACTAGCACAGATCAATTCAGTTGCTTCTGAAGCTGACGTACAAACAAGGGGAATTTACAGCTTAGCTGTGGCTATAAAATATATTTTTATTACTGTATAACTCTTCACCTTATTTGCTTTCTTCGAAGTCATGTGATGGAACGCTCCTGCCAAGCGCGCGGGCGAGGTGGGATGAAAACACCATTCAGCAGAGCCTGCCGGATCGCACCCGTGCGTTCAGGCGTTGGGCAAGGCAGAGGGCCTTGACCCGCTCAAACGAGTCTTCGGGAAGGGACGCGCAACGCAAAGGAGAAATAGTTATGGCTCGTCTTGGTAGGGTGAAGACGGCACTGAGTGTCGGCCTTCTGACGGTCACGCTCGTCATCAGCCTCGTGGCCATTCCGAGTGCGGCCCAGGCTGAAGGCCATCATGGCGGCTATGGCGGAGGACATGGGTTTTATGGCGGCCATGGCGGAGGCCGCAGGTACTATGGCGGCCACGGTCGCACTTATGGGTATGGTGGTTTTGGCTATGGGCGCCGCTACTATAGCGGTCGCGGCTACCGCAGAGGACACGGACATTACGGCCATAGGCGGGGTTACTACGGGGTCCCCGTTGCAGCTGGATTGATCGGTGGCTTGGCGCTCGATGGGCTCGTGGCGCACAGCCCATACTACGGCCACTACGGTTGTGGTTACGCTCCGAGCTTTGATTACCACTACGGTTACTGAGCACGGTCGAGTGTGCCTGCTATACTATTATTTGTCGTCGGGGCCGGATGCTCAACGGTAGATCCGGTTTCGGCTCAGTCTGATATCGATTTTGCGATCTAGTTGCGTCATCATCTGCGAGGCGACTTCTCATAGTCTTCATTTGTTCGTCGTCAGTGTCGCCCGGCTGAGCTCGACCGCAATGCTCAAGGCTTCGGTTGTCTGAAGCTGGGTTTGCGCGGTGATCACGTCTGAGCGAGCAGCGACACAGGCAGCGTACTGGTTCTGAGTGATCACGAGGCTGCTGTCGCCGTTCCCGTCCAGGACCAGCATCACGCCGAGGTCCCTGGCGCTCGCGGCACGGTCGAACAGGATCATCTGCCGTGCCTTCGGGCTCGCTTCCGCGGTCTCGGGCGCGCGCAGGTTGTCGACGACGGCCCGCAGCGAAAGGTCGATGATCTCGACGTTGCGGGCGATGTCGCGTTCGATGACCTGCATGAGGTTCCTGGAGGTCTGCTCGGCCTTGTCCCAGGCATCGCGACGAAGATCGAGGAGCATCGACGCCGACACGATCAGCACGCCGATAGGTGCCAGGACCCCGAGCGCCACCCAAGCGCGGCTATATTCAAGTGGTCGCGAAAGGCGCGGCAGGGTCATCGGCTGTTCCCCCCTGGGCTTGCTGGCCGTTGCCCGATCCTTCGCACGCCAGCCATTACGGTCGATTTACCCCGATGGCTTTCGACGCCTTCGACTCACTCGTGGCTAACGCCCGGTTTTATCGCGGTCTCACGCCGGACCGGCGGATCCGGGCGCGGGACCTGCGTCCCGCCGCCCGCTCATGGGGCATCCCGAGGATTGGCTACTCCGCGACCCGGCCCTCAGGCCCCAAGCGAGCTCCGTCGAGCTCCGTGACAGGTGTCCGGACCAGCCACCACCGCACCCGACCCGGTCGTTCGACCCACATGCATCGGCGCGCGCGATCCAGTCCGTCGCCATTCCTGCGCGAAGGCCGCCAAGTGCGGGCGGGCCGGCCCCTCCGCATCGAGGTAGCGCAGGAATCCCTCCACGGCTGCATCGTGGCCCGCGGCATCCGTCCTGCCCGTCAGATGCGCCCAGCGCATGAAGATGACGTAGAGGTTCGCCACGTCGGTCTCGCAGTAGTCCCGCACCCGACCGAGTTCGTCGCGCGCGACCAATTCGGCGACGCAGGACCCGTGCTCGCCCATCTTGCCCGGTGCGCCGACCGCCGCCGCAGCCTCCTCCAGGGTGAGACGCGAGGCCGCCCCGAAGGCTGAGATCGCATCCATGAGGTCGAGGTGCCAGTCCTGGGCGTAGCGCTGCCCGTAATTGGCCCAGCGCGTTCCGCGAAGAAACCATGCGGGGGCCGCGAGACCGTGCATCAACGAGCGGGCGAGGACCACCGGCATGTCGAACGCCCTGCCGTTCCAGGTGACGAGCCTGTAGCGTCCCCCCTCGAAAAGCCGCCAGAAGGCGCGCAGCAGACGTGCCTCGTCCCATCCCGGTTCGCCGCCGCTGCGGCAGGACCGCAACTCGTAGGTCTCGACCCCCGTGCCCGGCTCCCGACCGACCCCCGCCTCGATCACCGAGATGGCGACGACCTGATGCCACATGGCCTTTGGAAACCGGTCGGCCGGCCAATCCGCGGGCGTTAGGATCGGGTCCGGAACGGTCTCGATGTCGAGCATCATCAACGTGTCCGGGCTGCCCTCGTCGAAGTCGCGGCGGCGCAAGGGATGTCGCATGGTGTCAGGGCGCGGCTCCGCCCCGGGTGAGGCGGCGTCGAACAACGTCCGTTCCGCGAGCGGGCGACGGGCGGGTGAGCGCGACGCGGACGGGTCCCGGCATGCAATCGGTCGGCGTACGAAGGACGTCATGGCCTCTCCACTTCAGATGTCGTGCGTGCGGTGGGCACCGCGGCCCGGACCGGCGCGGCGTCGGGGGGAGGCGGCCTTTCCCGAGAACAACGCCCGAATGGCCGCGTCGTCGAGGTAGGCCGTGCGGAACAGGGCCTCCGCGATCCGTTCGAGGGCGAGGCGCTCGGTCCGCATGAGGTCGCACGCGCGCTCGTAGGCCAGCCGGAGCCGCTCAAGGACCGGGCGCATCAGCCAGGGCATCCGGGCCAGGTCGATGTCCTGGGCGGGGGCCAGGGACAGCAGCGGGAAATCGGCCGAGAACCCCCACGACGCCTCCATCGCCGCGGCGCATCGGGTCGCCTCGGCGAGATCCGAGACCGCGCCGGCGGAGACGTCGCCCAGGAGCACCTCCTCGGCCGCGCGGCCCGACAGGATCATCACCAGGGACCGTTCGAAGTCGCCCTCGGTCAGGGCTCCGTAGGCATCGACGAGCGCATGCTCGGTCAGGCCGCCGGTCGGGGCGATGGTTAGCGTCACCGGTCCGCTCGCGCCGCTGGCCAGGAGCGCGACCGCATGCCCGGCCTCGTGGACGGCGCAGCGCATCCGGAGCCCATCCCCGAGCGCCGGCGTCCCATCCGAGGAGCCTGCCAGGATGTCGTCCACCGTGAGGGTGCGGCCGGCCCGTCGCGCGCTGCCACGCGCCCGCCGCACCAGCGCCTCGACGTCGGCACCCGTCATGCCCCGCAGCAGCGGGACCACCGGCGCAAGGTCGAGGTCATCGGCGTCGGTCCCGAGATACTGGACCAGCATGCCGGTCAGCGCGTCGAGACCGGGAAGCTCGATCCGAAAGTGCCGTTCAAGCCGCCCCGAGCGCAAGATCGCAGGATCGATCCTCGAAGGATGGTTGGTCGTGCCGACGACGACGACCCCTTCGCGGCCGACGGCGCCGTCGAGGTGTTCCAGGAGGGCGTTGACGACCTGGCTGGAGTAATCGCGATGATGTTCTGAGAAAGTATTCCTATCTCCAAAGGAATCGAGCTCGTCGATCAGGACCACGCAAGGCGACCGCCGCGCTTCCTCGAAGAACTGCCGCATGGCGCCCAGGGTATGGCCAAGATGTCCGTCACGGGAGCCCTGCCACTGCGCGAGGGAGCCCGGATGAAGCGGTAGGTTCGCGCTTCGGGCCAGGGCCGCCGCGAACCGTGTTTTGCCCGTGCCGGGCGGCCCGCTGACGAGGGCGGCCGATTCACAGGCGGCGAACGGGATGATCCCCTCGTGCCACGACCGTAGGTCCGCCACCAGGCCGAGCCCCCAATCCCGGGCGGCTCCGAGACCGAGCGAGTCCTCAAGGCGGGGCGCGTTCGCGGTGCGCTGCCTCTCTCGCAGGCGCGAACGCCCGAGGCGCTCCAGGGCCTCGGATGCCCCGCGACCCGGGCGGATACCGAGCCGAAGGTCGGCGGCGGCCCGGACCGCCACGCAGTCCCCGAGCGCGGCGAGGGGCGGAACCTCGCCGGTCACCGCCTCGATCACCAGGCTCAGCACCTCGGCGTCGAGCGGAGCGACGAGAACCTCCCGGTCGACGGCGCGCAGGAAGTCGCGCGGCAGCGTCCTGGCGGGATCCGACGCGACGCCGATGAGCGGGACGCCGGCGACCACGGCCGCGCCGACGGTTTCGTTGCCGCGGTCGGGCCTATGCTCGCGCGAGGCCCCGTCACGCGCGAACACGACGACCTCCCGCCGGCTGCGGTCGTTCCAGGCCCCGCGCCCGCCCTCGCCATCCCGAACCCTCCATCCCAGTCCGAGGAGGCAGGGTCCCACGACGCACCGCATCGGCTCCACCCAATCCGGAGAGGATACGCGCACCAGTAGGACGGGGAAGCCGTCATCGGCCGCGGGAGGTCCTGCCGGAGCGAACGCGCGCCCCAGCATGACCGCGGCGGCCACGACGTCGGCGGCCAGCCGGGGCATGAGTGATGCCTCCCGCCGGCCGAGCGCGAGCGCGTCGAGCTCGGCTTCGTCCAGGCACCATGATGGATCCGGGCTCGCGGCTTCCTTCCGCAACGCCTCGACGAAGGCGCGCGCCATCGCGCAGGCCGCCTCGTTCGGTTCGGGCATGGCATCCTCCGGCTTCGCACGGGACTTCGATGGTGGGGGGCCGATGGTTCAGCGGCGGCGAGACTTGCGCATCCTCGGTCGCGCCCATCGCGCCGCGAGCCGCATGAGCCGGCGCTCGTCGGCGCTGCGCCGTGCCAGCGCGCGCAGGGCGTAGGCGATGACCGCCGGCGCGGTCGCGTCGCCGCGCTCGGCCATCAGCAGGAGATTGCCCATCACGAGATCCGACGCGACCGAAGCCGCGCCGCACGTGCGGACGTGACGGATGGCGAGCGCCGTGGCCGCGGCCGCGTCCCCGTCCCTTGCCGCGGACCAGCGCGTTTCGCCGAGTATCGACGTCGTCGCCAGCAGCCGCGCGAGGGCCGTTGCTTCCGCCCGGTCGAGGCGTCCGGGCGGGTACGTACGCCAAGCCGCCACCACGCCGACTTCGACCACGGGCGGCACGCCGCGCCGCGGGGTTCGGATCGCGTGCCGCAAAACCGAAGTCGAAACCACTCGGCCAGGCTCCGATGCCATGTCCACCTCCAGCGGCCCCGCCCGTTCCAAGGCGGTCAGCGAATCCGTCACGCTTTCGAAAAACTTGGCCCGTGCCCCCACGGGGAGCCGGAACGACCCGATGGGCGAATAGGCGGTCGCCGCGCTGCGCACGGGCTCGGTTTCACAGCGCCCAGCCCGGTTGGCCCGGCTGTTGGAATGCCCACGACGTTCGAGAATGCTTATATTATACCTGCGGTATATAAGACGATCAAGCCATTGCTGTCTTTGGCGGCCGGGAAAAGTCGTGGCGGCGGCAGCCCGAGGCGGGAAGTCAGCGATGGGCGCCGTACCGGCCCAACCTTTCCCGGCTCCCGATGCCCGTCGGCCTGTCCGGGGAGCTTGGTGCGGGCGGCCCTGGGCCGTAGGTCGACGTTCCCATCTCAGGCCTCGACCACCAAGGCTGGGTCGAAGGCATCGGCCGCATCCCACCGCCGCAAGGGATTGGCGACGACCCTGGTCCGGCCGATGCGGTAATCCGCCGGGGCGACGGCCCGGCCGTGGACCCAGAGCGTCGGCGCCCCCCAGGCGTGCATGACATCCTCCAGGTCCGAGGCATGCGAGGCTGCCAGCCAGGCGTCCCCGAGCCATCCCGTCCAGGCGTCGGGCAGCGAACGGCGTGAAGGCGCGAAGTGGGTGAGCACGACGGCGCGGTCCCCGGGGCGAACACCGGGCACGAGCGTCCCGGGTCCCCTCGCGACGTTCAGCGATTGACACACGATGCTGGTGAGGGCGTCCTCGATGTATCCCCGCGACCTTGCATGGGCCCCGAGGGCGTCGAGCGGCGACCACGGGCGCCCCCGCCGAAGCAGGACGCGCCGGCAATCCGCCCAGCTGTGGCGGGCCGCGACCCTGGCTAGGCGGCCCTCGAAGCTCCCTTCGAGGCACCAGTCGGTCCACAGGGTCGCCCCGACCACCACGGTCCCGCCGCCGGCCTCGGGACCGATGCGTACCGCATCGTCGGCGAGCAGGTGGATGCCGAGGTCCCGGGCGAGGTCCCGGCCGCGGGCGACCGCCTCCACCATGGGCGTCTCGGACCACAGCTCCGCGCTGCCCGCCACCATCAGGACGGGCCTGTTTCCCTGTCTGCCGTCCAGGGCGCGCGCCAACCAGTTCAACGCGACGTCCAGCCCTATGGCCACTCCGCCCGCCACCAGCAGGACGTCGAACTCGGGAAGCGGATCGGGGAGCCGGAACCCGGGATTGCGGTCGATGAGCAGGTCGGACAGGATCCAGAACCTCGCGTTCTCCCTTCGGCTCCCGACGGAGGCCGGTCCTGGACAGGCCGTCCGCACCTCGGGCGTCGGGTCGATCCGCGCTCGGGGCCGAAACGGAAGCGGCAACGGCTCCGGGACCTCGGCGCCCGGAACACGACGAGGGGGGCGAACATGCCGCGTCATCGTAGGCCCCCGGCGGCCGCCGATCCCGTTCCGGTCGAGCCCTGGGAGCGGAACGGAATGGGATGCGGCGGAGGTGCTCCCCGGCATCCTAGCGCACGAGGCTCACGGGCGAAGTCCGGCAAGGGCGTCTCCATCGGTTCTCGGCTTGCGGGAGGCAGTCAGGGCGGGGCGGCCGCCCCGGGCGGTCTCAGACCTCGACGACCAGCCCGGGCTGGAAGCGCGGGTTCTCGCCGGGATATCCTCGCGGGTTGCAGAGCACGCGGGTCCCGCCGAGGCGGTAGTCGAACGGCGTATGGGTGTGCCCGTGGACCCAGAGCGAAGGCCGACCGGCCTCGATCAGGTCGTCCAACCGCGACGCGTAGGCGGCATTGAGCGGCTTGCCGAGGAACCGCGGCGCGACGCTCCCCGCCGCGGGAGCGTGATGCGTGACCACGACGTGCGCCCGCGTCGTCGCGTCCGCGGCGGACCGGAGCGCGGTTTCGAGGAAGCGGCGTGACGCGAGGTGCAGCGCGAGCGCCTCCTCCGGCCGGAACCGCCGCCACTCCGGCTTGCGGCTCCAGGCGATGAGGCGGTGATCGTTGAGGCCCACGCGTGCGTCCCGCATGGCGGGGACCCGCGTCGCCGGTCCGTCGAGCTCGTAATCCGTCCACAGGGTGCATCCCGAGACCACGACGTCGCCGAAGCGGACGGTGTCGTTCTCCAGGAGGTGAATTCCGGCCTCCATCGCGGCCGCGCGCCCCGCCTGCAACTCGTCCGGCAGGCATCGACGGTAGAATTCATGGTTTCCGGCCACGAACGCGACCGGCATATGCGGCCGGACCGTCGCGGCGAGCCACGCGATTGACTTGACGAGGCCCTCGCCGACGTCGCCGGCGACCACCGCGAGATCGGCCCCGGGGATCGAGGCTGGGGTCCATGGACTCCCGATGTCGATGTGCAGGTCCGAAAAGATCCATAGGCGCATCGGTTCTCCCTCGGTGTCGTCACCCGGAAGCCGCAGCCGGTCCGGCGCCCCGTCGTCGCTCCCGGCGGAGACGCCCGCCGGCTTAAGTTCCACCCGGGACCGCCACGCATAGGCGAACCGGGCATGGTGCGGTCCGCCCGTCCCGTCGGCGGCGAGACGGTCGAGCGCATCGGCGAGGAACGTCGCGGCAGCCTTTTCGCCGCGAAGCGCCAGCGCGAGCGCCGCGGTGGCGACCACGTCGACGTCGGGATGCGCCGGACCGCATCGTCCGAGGACCGCCCGGGCGTCGCGGAGCGCCGCCGGGGCGTCTTCCCATTCCGAGGCGGCCACGGAGGGACCGGACCCTTGGAGGGCAGCCGTCGCCGCAGCCAGCAACGGCTTGGCCAGATCGGGCGCGAGGGCGCCCGGTCCGACCGTCCGCCACAACCTGGTGAGGGACGTCGAACCGCCCGCCGCCGGCAGCGCCCAGCGACGTTCGCCTTGGGGGTGCACGGGCATCTCCTGACATCCTCGCATGGCCGCCCGGACAGGCGGCGAGGGCTCCCCCGCCCACATCTCGACGGGCGGGACCGGCTTCCGCCTTTCGAGCGAGGGAGGGGCGACCCGCCTCGACGGAAAGGGAGACGGTGCGCTACTGCAGGGAGGGACGCGGACCGGCGGGCCGTCCCAGGCGGTAGAGCCTGGAATAGGTGCGCGCCCAGGTACGACGGTCGGAAACGTAGACTTCCGAGGTTCGGACCCGGCGACCTGGGGGAAAGTCCGGATGGTGCGTGACGCGACCGACGAGCGCCGCGACCGGCCGCATCCCGAACTCCCATTCCTCAAGGACGGGGGCGGCGGCGAGTTCCTCCGCGGACGGGTATTCGCCGTCCTCCGCGGCGTCCAAGGCATCGGCAAGGTCCCGGAGCCGGTCCTGCGCGTCGCGGCGGTCCGCCTCGCCCATCCCGGCCAGGACGGGAGCGATGACGTCGCCGGGATGCCCCGGCATCGGGACCGCACCGGGTACGACCGCGTTCAGCACGCGAAGCGCAGCGCGAACGGACAGGGACGCGAGCAGGGATCCATGGGCCGGGGCGGCGGCGTCCCGCAGCGGAGCCGGCAGGCCGCGAGGGATCACGCGGATCGAGGTGTCGTCCAGGCCCGCGGCCGCCGCCGTGTCGCGCACGGTTCGGTCGGACGCTCCGAGTGAGGGGAAACCGCACCCCAGCAGCCAAGGGACGGCGGCATGCGCGGTCGCGCGCAGCATGGACACGGCCATGGCGCGTTCGAGGACGGACGGTCCGACGGCGATCACCCTGGGACATTCCCCGAGATCAACCGGGCAGTCCGCCGCCCACCCTGGCGGCAGGTCGAGCACCACGAGGCGTCGCGCGGGATCGGCGGCCGCTTCCCGCGGGAAGTCCTCTGCGAAGGAGGGACCGTCCCTGCAAAGCTCGACAACGCGCAGCGTGTCCGGCACGCTGTCGAGTCGAGGCAGCCGGGATTCGTGCGCGCCTACGACGCGCAGGAGCGTCGTGGCGGTGCCGACCGAGGCTGCGGCACGGGCAATCAGGAAGGCGGCGTGCGTGCCAACGGCACGGCCATCGCCGCCGAACAGCGCGATGATCATGGCGAAACCCCAAAGGCGGAAAGCGGCCCTCCCGCTCGACGATCAGTCGGGCGGGGGCGGGCAGTCGGCGGTGCTTGTTGAAGTTCCCAATTATACCTGTGCTATAAAAATCTTTCAAGCCTCGCCCGACGCGCCTCGGGGAGTGGACTTCGCCTCGGCTGCGGATTTCCCTCCGGACCGGACCGTGCCAGGATACCTATGCCAAGCCGCCCGCCTGCTGGTCGGTCTCACCCAGCAGGAGCTTCACCTGCTGGCGCGCGTTTCGAAGAAGTCGATCAACGACTACGAGAACGGCTTCATCGCGATCCGAGTCGCGCTTGCGAAGCGCTTGGTCGCGGCCCTTCGCGGCGCGGGCGCCCGTTTCATCGCGGGCGAGGGATACGTCGGCGTGATCGTGAGCGGGCGGAGAACGGAGGCGGGCGTCCCGGCGGCTCCCTTCGGACAGGGAGTCCAGGAAGCCGGGATCGTCTCCGACCCGGGTCCCTCGGGCGGTTCCGCCAAGCCGCGCCCCGCCCGCGGCAGGCGTGCGTCGCAGGGGGATTGAGGCTCGAAATCCCCCGGTGGCGGTTCTCGGCGCGTTCCAGGCTCACCCCGTCCTGCCTTCGAGCCTCGTCACACGACCTTGCCGACGAGGCTCCCGATGCCTGCGGTGACGCCCACGGCGAGTGATCCCCGGAACGTCACCTGTACTGTACCGTCGCCCGCGGCACTGCGGCACCACCCGCCTTCGCCCCGAGGGCGCCGAGAATGGCGAGGAACACCAGCGAGGCCGCTACCTCCGTGTATTCGGGCCCGCGCTCGACGTAGATGCGAGCGAGATTTTGGCGCTTCGCCAGGGGTCGTCGGTGAGTTCGAGCCGCTCGCGGTCGGCCCGCTCGGTCTCGGACCGGGAATTGACCGAAGGGCACTTCCCGACCGCCATCGACATCGCGCTAGCCATCAGGATCTCCCCGTTTGTGCGTGGCGGACACCGCGACGCCGACGCTGAGGCTCGCGGTCGATACGGGTCCATCGTTGGTGCTAAACGCCGCGACGCGAAGCCAGCCGGCACGGTCGATAAGGTGCTGTGCGGGTCCTATTTACGGCTACGGCGAGAACAGCGAGGGTCGGCAGGCCCAACGTGTTCATCCGAAAGACCTTTGACCGCAGCACGAGCTGAAACTTTCGTGGCGGATAAACCAGCGCTGCGTCATGGCCGACACGGCGCAAGCTTGCCCGGCTTTTCCTGAGCAGGTCCCGGATTCAGGAGATGCGGCCGTGCTCATGCGCGCACTGTCGATGGTCGGCCAGCGTCTCGATCACCCGACACTCCCCCACCCGACCGTGGCCACATGCCTCGACCATGCGCCGCAACTCTCCGCGCAAAGCCACGAGTTGCCCGATTCGACGCTCGACCTCGGCCATGTGTCGACGGGCGATGCCGTCCACCTCCGCGCAGGACCGGTCCGGCTCGGTGGACAGAGCCAGCAACTCGCGAATCGCCTGGATCTCGAATCCGAGTTCGCGCGCATGACGGATGAAATTGAGCCGGGATATCTCTGTCTCCAAATAGCGACGCTGCTTGCCCTCGGTGCGGGTCGGGGCCGGCATCAAGCCTGCTCCCTCGTAGTAGCGGATGGTTGGCACCTTCACGCCCGTGCGGCGCGACAGCTCTCCGATTGAAATGTTCATATCCCGGCCAAACCTCCAGTCCTTAGAGGTTGCACTCTCCTTCCTCCTCGATGGGAAGGGGGCACGAAAGCGGATGGCTCCGACGAACTGTCCGAACGCCATCCGTCACTCGACCGTTTTAAGCCGCCGCAGCCCATCCTTTTGACCTTGAAGCTTTGCGTGACGCTCTCCCGTTGATGACGTCGCACACGGATGGGACCTCCCATGGTGGGAACGTGAAGGGCCTCAGGCGCTCGATCTTCCCTCTCCAAGGAGCCGCAGCGCGTTTGCCGTCACCAGCACGGTTGCCCCGGTATCCGCCAGGATGGCAGGCCATAGGCCGGTGACCCCTAGAACCGTCGTGACCAGGAACACTGCCTTCAAGCCGAGCGCCAGGGCGATGTTCGTCCTGATGTTGAACAGCGTCCGGCGCGAAAGCTCGATCATCCGGGCGATGTCTGCGACGCGTCCGTGCAGGGCCGCCGCATCCGCCGTCTCAAGCGCCACGTCGGCGCCCCCACCCATCGCGATACCGACGTCCGCGGCCGCGAGCGCCGGCGCGTCGTTGATGCCGTCGCCGACCTTGGCCACCACGGCGCCAGTGGCTTGGCGCTCCCGCACGATCCGCTGCTTGTCCTCAGGCAGGAGCTCGGCCCACACCTCGATGCCGAGCGCGGCCGCCACGGCCCAGGCCGTCCGCGCGGTGTCGCCGGTCAGCATGATCGCGCCGACGCCGAGCGACGCAAGGCGGTCGACCCCCTCCCTCGCGTCGGACCTGGGCTCGTCTCGCATCGCGAGCAGCCCGGCTACCGCCCCGTTCGCGAGGAGCACGGACACGGTCTTACCCTCGCCCTGGAGCCCGGAGACCCGCTCCTCCTGATCGGGCGTGAACGGCACGCGCGCGCCGGCTTCCCTCGGCGAGCCAAGGAACAAGTCGAGCCCCCCGACCTTGCTGGCGATGCCCTTGCCGCCGAATGCCTGGGCCCCGAATGCCGGGGGCACCGGCGCTCCGGCCTCGGCGGCCTTGGCCAGCACGGCCCGGGCGAGCGGGTGCGAGGAGCCACCCTCAAGGGCGCCCGACAGCGACAGCACGTCCCGCTCGGACCTCCCGAATGCCACCACGTTCGTCACGACGGGCTTGCCCTCCGTCAGGGTTCCCGTCTTGTCGAAGGCGACCGTCGTCACCGAGGCCAGCCGCTCCAGGACGGCGCCGCCCTTGATGAGAAGCCCGCGCCGGGCCCCGGCCGAGAGGCCGGCCGCGATGGCCGCCGGCGTCGAGATGACGAGCGCGCAGGGGCAGCCGATCAGCAGGATCGCCAACCCCTTGTAGACCCAATCCCCCCACGCGCCGCCCGTGAGAAGCGGCGGGACCACCGCCACCAAGGTGGCCACCGCGACGACGGCGGGGGTGTAGACCCTGGAGAACCGGTCGATCAGGCGCTCGGTCGGCGCCTTCGCCTCCTGCGCTTCCTCCACCAGCTGCACCACCCGGGCGATGGTGTTGTCCTTGGCAGCCGCGGTCACCCGGACGCGGAGCGCCCCGTCGCCGTTGACCGTCCCGGCGAAGACTGCGTCGCCAGGCTCCTTGCGCCTCGGCACGCTCTCACCGGTGACCGACGCCTCGTCGACGTCGCTCCCGCCGTCGAGGATGGTCCCGTCCGCCGGGACGCGGTCACCCGGCCGCACCAGCACGGTGGCGCCGACCTTGAGGCTCGCGGCGGGCACAGATTCAGTCGTGCCGTCGCGTTCCAGCAGCGCCGTCTCCGGGACGAGACCGGTCAACCCACGGATGCTCGCCCGGGCTCGACCGGCAGCGACGCCCTCCAGAACTTCGCCGATCAGGAACAGGAAGACGACGGTCGCCGCCTCCTCGGTCGCCCCGATGACGGTCGCGCCGACGGCGGCGATCGTCATGAGCATCTCGATGGAGAAAGGCGTCCCATGCCGGGCGGCCAAGATAGCTCGTCGGGCAACCGGCACCAGCCCAACCGCCATGGCCGCGAGGAAAGCCCAGCGCTCGGTAATCGGCGCGACGTGCCCGAGCGCGTAGGCTGTCACCAGGGCCGCGCCGCAGGAAGCCGCCAGCAGGGCTTTCGGCGCCCTCCACCAAGGTGTCTCAGCGGTATCCCCCAACGCCACGGCGTCCGGGTCCTCGGCCCCGTAGCCGAGGCCGCGGACGGTGTCAGCGATCATTCTCGCATCGGTCCCGGGTCCGTGACGCACCGCGAGCGTCTCGGCGGCCACCGAGACCTGCACCTGCGCGATGTCGGGCAGGCGGCGCACGGCGGCCTCGACCTTCGCCGCGCAGGACGCGCAGTCCATGCCGGTCACCCGCAGGCGGGTCGTCGGGACGTCGGTCCTGTCCAGGGTCGCTGCTTCGGTCACGGCGGGTGCCTTCCTTGTGGTTAAGGCGACCCTACTTCCTCTAGCGACTAGAGGAGCAAATATCTTGAAGCCCATCGCAATCGGGGAATTGTCGCGGCAGGCAGCCGTGAAGGTGCCGACCATCCGATTCTACGAGGAGCGCGGACTCCTGCCGCGCGCGTCCCGAACGGAAGGCAACCGGCGGACCTACGGCGCGGCCGACGTCCGCAGGCTTCGGTTCATTCGGCACGCGCGTGAACTCGGATTTGAGATCGAGGACATCCGCGCGCTGCTCGATCTCGCCGAGCAGCCGGAACGCCCGTGCGGGGAGGTAGACGCAATCGCCCGCCGGCATCTCGCTGACATCGACGACCGGATTGCGCGGCTCACCGGGTTGAGGGTGGAGGTCCAGGCGATGCTGGATCAATGCTCGCGGGGCAGTGTCCGGGAATGCCGCATCGTCGAGGTGCTGGCCGATCACGGTGAATGCCTGCACGAGGTTCACTGATGCCTACGGCCACGCGGAATTGGATTTTATGCGCTCACCACGTTCGAAACCCCTTGCTCCTCCAGTCGCTAGAGGAATTAGGCGTGCCGCATATGTCGGACGCCCCGCCGAGGGCATGAAGCCGAGCGGATTTCCCAATGACCGGACACGCAGATCGCTCCGTCCGTGCCCTCCGTGACGGAGGTGGACACGAACACGGCCATTCCGGCAATGCTCAGGCATCCTTCGGTTTCGGAAGGGCCTTCGCCGTCGGCATCGGTCTGAACGTCGCCTTCGTGATCGTCGAGGCGGTCTACGGGTTCTTGAGCAATTCCCTCGCCCTCGTCGCCGACGCAGGCCACAACCTCTCGGACGTACTCGGGCTCGCCGTCGCCTGGGCCGCGGCCATTCTCGGGAAACGGGCGCCTAAGCCGCGCTACACCTACGGCATGAAGAGCTCCTCGATCCTGGCCGCCTTGTTCAACGCGGTCATCCTCCTCGTCGCCATGGGCGCCATCGCCTGGGAGGCCGTCCGGCGCTTCGGTGAGCCCGCACCGGTGGCCGGGACCACCGTGATGGTGGTCGCGGGCATCGGCATCCTGATCAACGGCATCAGCGCTTGGCTGTTCGCATCGGGGCGCGAAGGCGACCTCAACGTGAAGGGGGCCTTTCTGCACATGGCCGCCGATGCCGCCGTCTCGGCGGGCGTCGTCGTCGCCGGCCTGCTTATCGCCCTGACGGGTTGGCGTTGGCTCGATCCGGTGACCAGCCTACTCATCGCCGCGGCGGTCGTATGGAGCACTTGGGGACTCCTGCGCGACAGCGTGCGGATGTCGCTCGCCGCCGTGCCCCCCGGCATCGACCCTGACGCCGTGCGCGCGCATCTGCGGGGCTTGGAGGACGTCACGGCCGTCCACGACTATCACGTCTGGCCGATGAGCACGACCGAGGTCGCCCTGACGAGCCATCTCGTAAGGCCGGACGGCACGGACGACGCTTTCCTTATACGAGCCGCACGCGAATTGAGGGGCCGCTTCGGGATCGTCCACGTCACGTTGCAGGTCGAGACGAGCGAGACGACCGCCTGCGCCCTGGCCCCGGACGGCGTGGTCTGAACCTGCGATGCAAGCCTGGCTCTATACCCTCATCCCGGCAGCCGCCGCCGTCCTCGGCGCCGCGGTCGCCGTCAACATGCGGCCGGGACCCGTCTTGGTCAGCGCCATCCAGCACTTCGCCGCAGGCGTCGTATTCGCCGCGGCGGCGGGCGAGATCCTGCCTGACCTCAAGCATGCCGGATCGCCTTGGGCCACCCTGGTCGGCGGCGGCGTCGGTGTTGCCGCCATGCTCGCGGTCCGCACTCTGGAGCGTCGGGTGAAAGGACCAGTCGGTCTACTGACCGTCACCGGAATTGATATCTTGGTGGACGGGCTCGTCCTCGGCATCGCCTTCGCAGCGGGCGCCAAGGCCGGTTTCCTGCTTACGGTCGCCCTGACCATCGAGGTGCTGTTCCTCGGCCTGACCGTCGCGAACGAACTCGGCGAGGGCGGAACCTCGAAAGCCAGGGTGGTCGGCTTGACCGCCGCCCTCGTCGTCCTGCTGCCGCTCGGTGCGCTGCTCGGCGGCCCGGTCGCCACGCTGCCCGCGGCCATCCGCGGCGGCTTTCTCGCCTTCGGCCTGATTGCGCTCCTCTACCTCGTGACGGAGGAACTTTTGGTCGAGGCACACGAAACGGAGGACCGTCCATGGGTGACCGCGATGTTCTTCGCAGGCTTCCTGCTATTGCTCTTGCTCGATGAGCTTGTCGGTTGATGGCGCACGTGCCGGCCGCGTTTGATGCGTCATCACGAAAGGCTTTCGGGTCGATGACATCAGCTCTTCAGTAGCGCGAGCGTCTTTCCTTTCAGGTCGTCAAAGGTCGCGATAGTGCGCAGATTGGCCTCGTACGCTCGCATCGCAGAGCGAAGTTCGGACATCTCGACCGTAGGGCGGACATTGGGAAGCTTGAGGTTGCCGCCAGCATCGGCGGCGGGGTGTCCAGGACTATGAACCGTCGGGAATTCGGTCTTGTCGCGTACGATACGGATGGCCGGTGCCTCTTCGGTGTTGCCCGTGATCGGCTCGAACACTGCAATCTTGCGCCTATAGGGTTCGCCGTCTGGGGCGGACGCCGTGGAACGCGCGTTGGCAATATTCTCGACCGACACGCGCATGCGACCCTGATGTATGCGTAGGGCGGCAGACGCCAAGCTTGGCCCGGAAATGTCGTCCTTCATCGCCGCCAGCCTCCCTCTTGCCGGCATCCTGTCCCGGCGTGCACAAATTTGTTAATCAAATCTAATGAGTTAGAGTTAAAAAAAGGTTAATTCACGCCTCATGGTGTTAGAGTAATCCGAGCGCCGGCCCGTCCGAATTCAGGAGTATTCGGCGATGTCTTCGAACCACCGTTCAGCTCTTTTCCGGGAAATCGGGCGAACGAGCATCGGATCGCTCCATTCGCACCTCCGCGACAGCCGGATCCATAGGCCGATTTGTACTCACCCGGCATCGACCGCTTCTGACTTCAAAATTTTGATATCCTCGTAAATTACATTTAATTATGTATAGAGCATACTATCAAATCAAATTGGTCGTATTTTTGGTCGAGCAGTCGTATCGACAATATAAAATATGCAAAATTTATACAAGTGACTTCATTGACGTTCGTGGCCCACTCGATGAGAGTCCCCTGATGCGTTATCTGAATCTGACGGAGACTTTGTTCGCAATGGACCCCGCGGCGATGGATGAAACGGTGGCTGATGGAACGCGATGACAGGCCGGGAGCGGGCTGCGCACAGGAGCACATCCTCCTGATCGAAGACGACGACGGCATGCGGGTGTTGGTCACGCGACTCCTGAGGGAGAGCGGCTACCGCGTCACCGGTTGCCGCAGCGGCGCCGAGATGTGGTCGCTTCTGCCCGGGAAGTCGGTCGATCTCGTCTTGCTCGACGTGATGCTGCCCGGCGCCTCCGGCTTCGATCTGCTGCGGGCGCTGCGCAGCAAGGGCACCGTGCCGGTCATCATGCTCTCCGCCCGCAACGAGGAGGCGGACCGGGTACTCGGACTCGAACTCGGAGCCGACGACTACGTCGCCAAGCCGTTCGGCCGGCCGGAACTCCTTGCCCGCATCCGCGCGGTGCTGCGTCGGACCACCATCGCGCCGGCCGCCACCGCGGCGGAGAGGGCACAGGTTCTGACCTTCGCCGGCTGGCGGCTCGATTTGCGCAGCCGGCAGCTGACCGATCCCGGGGGGGCTGCCGTAGACCTCTCGGGGGCCGAGCACGACCTACTCATGGTGTTCCTAGAGCATCCCGGGCGCGTGCTCGGCCGCGAGCAGATCCTGGAGATGAGCCGCGGACGGCTCGCCGCCCCGTCCGACCGTAGCGTGGACACCCTGGTCAGCCGCCTGAGGCGCAAGCTCGAACCGCCCGAGGGCACGCTCCCCGTGATCAAGACGGTTCGCGGCTCCGGCTACATGATGGCCGCCAAGGTCGAGCGGGCGTGAAACAACTGGTCGATCTTGCCCGCAGCCTGGAGGGGCGCACCGTCGCCGTGCTGTTGCTGGCGGTACTCGTGGTCCACGGGGGCGCGTTGTTGCTGTACCGTCAGTCGGCGTCGGCCGCGGCCGACGAGGCGTTCGCGAACGAAGTGGCGCGACAGCTCGTCTTGGCGCGGGAAGCGGTACTGCGGCGACCGCCGGGGGAGCGCGGCATCGAGGCAAAAGCCCTCTCGTCGGGTCATTTCGAGATAGGCTGGGAGCGGGGGGAATCCGCCGAGACGGGCAAGACAGACCCCGCCTTGCGCGATCTGCGCGAACGCGTCCTGGAGATCGAGCCCGTGCTCGGCCCAGGTCTGGCGCTCGCCCTGGCGGCGCCGGACGAGCCGCTGCACCAACAGGACCTGCGCGGCGCCTTCCCGCTGCCGGACGGCAGTTTCCTGACCTTCCGGTCCGCCCATTCGCCTCACCTGGTCCACCTTGCACCCTGGGCGTACCTCGCCACCGCGATGGCGATCCTGGTCGGCGTCGCCGCCGTCGTGCTGGTGCACCGGATCGCCGGCCCGCTCAGGGAACTTACGCACGCCACCGTCCGGATCGGGCACGGTACGGTCGTGTCCGTGCCTGAGGTCGGACCGGACGAGACGCGCGGGATCGGTCGGGCGCTGAACGCGATGCAAGGGCGCATCCACCGCCTCGTCGCGGAACGGACGCAGGCTTTGGCGGCGGTCTCGCACGATCTGCGCACGCCGATCGCCCGGCTCCGTCTTCGCCTGGACAAGGTCGATGACCTTGCGGACCGCCGTGCCATGGCTGCCGACCTCGACGACATGCAGGCCATGATCGACGCGACGCTGTCGTACCTGCGTGGCGAAGCCGACCCGGAAGCACGGCAGGTCGTCAACGTGGCGAGCGTGCTGATGAGCGTCGCCGACGCCTCCGCGGACGTGGGCCGCGAGGTGGGCTACGACGGCCCCGGCCGGGCGCTGGCGTCGGTACGTCCCGTTGCCTTCCGCCGCGCGGTCGAGAACCTTGTCGACAACGGTGTGCGCTACGGGATCCGGGTCCGGGTCGGCATCGAGATCGAAGAGGCGACCCTGGTGGTGCGCATCGACGACGACGGCCCCGGCATCGCGCCGGAGGACGTCGCCCGGGCCTTCCAGCCCTTCACCAGGCTGGAGGGGTCGCGTAACCGCAACACGGGCGGGACGGGGCTCGGACTGACCATCGCCCGGCGCGCGGTCGAGGCGGACGGCGGCACGCTCGTCCTGTCGAACCGGCCAGAGGGCAGCCTGCGGGCCGAGATCCGCCTGCCGAGGGCGAAGGGACGCGATTGAGACGCGGCCTACCGGGCGGTCGCCGGTGCGTCGGGGTGCGCGTCCGGCTGCGCCGACCGCTCGTTCGAGACATAGCCGCTCCCAGGCAGTGCCACCGTGAGGATGATGCCTGCGACAGCCAGCGACGCGGACAGGGCCGCCGGAACGAGGAAGGCATCGGGACCAAGGGCCTTCTGGATGAAGCCGCCGGCGACCGCGCCAAGCGTCAGGCCCGCCCAAAGCGGTGCCTGGAGCCAGAACGACGGCGCGGGCTTGTGCAGGACCATGTTCGCCAAACCGGTCCCGAAACGTACGACGGTTCCGGTGACGTAGGTCAGGGCGAGGCTCCGCCCGGCCTCATCCTGCAGCGTCGCATTCAGCATGCCGAGGGCAAGGACGACGGGATAGGCATGAAGAGGAAACGCATCGGAAGCTTCCGGCAGGAGGTTGCCGATGGACAGCAGGACGGCCTGCGCGCCGAGCAGGACCGAAAGACGCCACCGCCCAGCCCAAGCCGCAACAAGGGTGCCGGCGAACGCACCGAAGCAGAACAGCGCGATGGTGCTGCCGAACCTGGTGACGCCCGACCAATCGAAGGAACTGGCCGCGACGCCGAACCGGGTCGTGTTCCCACTCATGAACGACATGAACAGTTGAGAGTGTTCCAGGAAGCCTATCGAGTCGGCCGAACCCGCCAGGAATGCCAGCGCGACGGCCAGGGGCACGCGGGTCTCGGGTCTCGACGGGAAAGATCTGTCCACTTGGCCACCTGTCGCTGCCGCGTCGGATCTCGCCGGGGTCGCGTTCGACCCGGCGTCCGGTCCTGCGGGGAGCCGGTAGGGATACGTCGACCCCATGGCCGAGGCTTTGCTCGACCTTGACGAAGTGTGTCGGCACGCGCGCCTGACACACTTCGTCACGAACGCGGCGAACGGCAGTCAAACGGGTCGGCTATCTCCACTCCTCAAGCGGCCGATGTGGCCGATGGAAGGGATACAGATCGATGAAGCGTACGCTTGCCGCCGTTCTCACCGCCGCGATGCTGGCCGGAGCGGCCACGCCCGCCCTCGCGGTCGACGGGCACGGCAACGCCTCCAATCCGGAGCGCAGCGTCCCGAACTCGGGCGACGTCTCCGGCGGACCCGCCCACCGTGACGATCCGCGGGTGCGGGAGGCGCAGGAGAAAGGCCCGGACGGCAAGCCCGCGCACCGCGAAGGCGACGGCCACGCGCACGGGCACAGCCAGGATAAGCCCGGCAAGAAGTAAGCTTCCCACGAGGTGACACGATGAGCGGGAGACGCGCGATGCGATTGCTGCCCCTGCTCGTCGTCTTCGCGCTCCTGGCAACGGGCCTCGGCTACGCGCTCGCGGCGTCCCCTTGCCCGGACGACTTTTCACGGTGCGATACAGCCCCCTCACGCATCGTGGAAACGCCCGCCTCGACGCAAGTCGGGGCGGGCGTCCGCCTTGGTTCGGTCGACCGAAACGTTCAGTCGTCGAACTCGCGGTGATCGTGGCGCTCAAAGCCGTGGCGGTTCTCGTCCCGGTCGTCGTGATGATGGCGACGAACCTCCACGTGGTCGTGGTCGCCGTGATGGTGGCGGCGCACCTCCTCATGATGGTGGGGAGGTGGTCCGTAGCCGTAATGTTGGGCCGACGCGGTCATGGGGACCGATGCGAGGGCAGCGGTCGTCAGGGTGATCAAGCGACGTTTCATGGACGAAAATTCCTTGCTGGTCGCACAAGGCTCTGCCGACGGCTTTGAACGGGGCGTGAAGCGACCATTCAGTATCCTCCGACCAGGGAAGCCTTCACCACAACGGGCGACCGCAGCTTGCGACACAGCCTCGGAATCGCAGATAAGGACGGTGATGACTTCGGCGCGGCGCCATATGAGCTTCGGAGCGATGACGGGGTGGTGGGCAACCGCCGCCCTCGCGCTCGTCCTGGCGCTGGCCATCGCGATGCCCGGCGCCGGTCTCATGGACGACCTTGTCTCTCACCAGGGCCGTCAAGGCCATGACAGGAGCGAACTCTCGCTCGTCCCGCATACGGTGTCTGGCCTGGATCATGCCTCCGACCCCGGGTCAGCCGACCACGTCCATTGCGGTTGCCACGTCGCCTTGAGCACGACCGTCGCCGGCGATGCCCCGCTCCCCGACGGAACGCGCCCCTCCTACGCCAGATTGTCCGAGAGGATGCCCTCGGTCTCTCCCGACCGCCTGCCAAGGCCGCCGCGCGCCTGAGGTGACGCCGCGAAGGCGGCGCGTCACGAACCCGGGTCCGACCGACCCGAGCCGTCTCCTCACGTCACCGACCGCGATTGTCCGGCATGTCCGTCATCGGCTTCCGGCACGCCCGAGCAGGCATCATGCGCATCATCCTGACCGCCCTCATCCTGGCCGTCGGCGTCCTCGTGGGCGCTGCGGTTCCCGCCGTCTCCGGCTTCGTCCAGGGGCTGTTGATATCGGCTGGCCTGCCGCCGACCGTCTTCAACCTCGCCAGCGGCCCCACCGCCGCGAATTCCGCCGAGGCTTCCCCCGGCGAGGCGGGCCACGCCGCGGGCGACGGACACGGTCACGGTCACGGCAAGCCGGCCAGTAAGCCCGGGGCCGAGCAGACCCAAGGCGAGCATGACCACTCCGAGGCCGAAGGCGAGGAAGGTCATGTCAAAATGACCGCCGAGCAGATCGAGAACCAGGACATCAAGGTGGCCAAAGCCGAGGGCGCCATGCTGTCTCGCCATATCCTGGTGCCCGGTACGATCACGCCCGACACCGACCGGATCGCGCGGGTCCCTGCCCGGGTCGTCGGCACCGTCGCCGAGATGCGCAAGCGCCTGGGCGACGCCGTCAAGAAGGACGAGGTCGTTGCCGTCCTGGATAGCCGCGAGGTCGCGGACTCCAAGAGCGAGTACCTCACCGCCTCGGTGAAGGCCGACCTGGAGAAGACCAATTTCGAACGGCAGCAGGCGCTCTGGGACAAGCGGATCTCGGCCGAGAGCGCCTTCTTGAATGCCAAGGCGGTCTATTCCGAGGCGACGCTGCGCCAGGATCTGGCGCGGCAGAAGCTGTCGGCGCTGGGGCTCGACGCGACGGCGGTGGCCAAGCTGGCCAAGCGCGACGAGACCACCCCGAACCTGTCGAGCCTGCGCCAGTACGAACTGCGCTCGCCGATGTCGGGGCGCATCGTCGAGCGAAAGGTCGACGTCGGCACCGCGGTGGGCAAGGAAGGCGACCCTTCCGACCTCTACACCGTCGCCGACCTCTCAACGGTGTGGATCGAACTTGCCGTTCCGACCTCGGAACTCGCCAAGGTCAAGGAAGGCGCGTCCGTCACGGTCGCGCCGGGCCAGGAGGGCGGCGTGCAGCACGAGAAGGGCAAGGTCGTCTTCGTCAGTCCTTTCCTCACCGCCGACACGCGTGCCGCCAAGGTCATCGTCGCCCTGCCGAACAAGGACATGGCCTGGCGTCCGGGCACCTACGTCACCGCCGAGGTCGAGATCTCGCGGGATGCCGTTCCGGTGAGCGTGCCCAAGGCGGCCCTCCAGACCGTCGAGGGCAAGCGCGTCGTCTTCGTCCGCACAGACGAGGGCTTCGAGAAGCGCGAGGTCGAACTCGGGCGCTCCGACGACGACGCCTACGAGGTCGCCTCGGGTCTCAAGCCCGGCGAGGCCATCGCCGTCGGCAACACCTTCCTCCTCAAGGCCGAGCTCGGAAAGAGCGAAGCCGACCACGCGCATTGAGGGGACGGGCCATGATTTCGAAGATCCTCGACTTCTCCGTCCACCAGCGCTGGCTCGTGCTGCTGCTGTCGCTGCTGGCGGCCGGATTCGGTGGCTATGCCGTGACCAAGCTGCCCATCGACGCCGTCCCGGACATCACCAACAACCAGGTCCAGATCAACACGACCGCGCCCTCGCTCTCGCCCGTCGACATCGAGAAGCAGGTCACCTACCCGGTCGAGACCGCGCTCGCGGGCATCAAGGGGCTGGAATACACCCGCTCGCTCTCGCGCAACGGCTTCTCGCAGGTCACCGCCGTCTTCGCGGAGAAGCTCGACATCTACTTCGCGCGCCAGCAGGTCGCCGAACGCCTCTCGCAGGTGAAGCAGGACCTGCCGCCCGGCGCCGAGCCCGCCATGGGCCCGATCTCGACCGGCCTGGGCGAGATCTACATGTGGTCGATCCACTACGCCAAGCCGGGCGAGCGCCAGGTCTCGGCCGCGGGTAAGCCCGGTTGGCAGCCGGACGGCAGCTACCTGACGCCGGAAGGTCAGAGCCTCAGGACGGAACTGGAGCAGACCGCCTACCTGCGCACGGTCCAGGACTGGATCATCCGCCCACAGATCAAGACGGTCCCGGGGGTCGCCGGCATCGACGGCATCGGCGGCTTCGAGAAGCAGTACCACGTCCAGCCGGACCCAACGAAGCTCGCCGCCCGCGACCTGTCCTTCGGTGACGTCGCCCGCGCCCTGGAGACGAACAACGCCAACCAGGGCGCCCGCTACCTGGAGGACAACGGCGAGGGCTACGTCG